>JAEZSU010000014.1 GCA_023421635.1 Actinomycetes bacterium
GTGGAGCACGCCGCGTACGCGCCCGCCGCCTCGGATCCCGGAGCGGTGACGGATGCGGCCGCCGCCGTCCGCGCGAGCCTGCTGGGCGCCGCATCCCCCGCGGTCCGGGCCCGCGCGCTCCTGCTCCCCCGCTCACTCGTGCTGCGCCCCGGCACCGCCCCCGCCTGAGGGCACGGACCGCGAGACTGCACGGCCGCCACGAGACTGCAGCCGACGGATGCTGTCTCGTGGCGCAGATGCTGTCTCGCGGTGGAGGGGGCGGAAACGGCGATGAGCGCCGTCCCTGGGGACGACGCTCATCGTGTGGCGGAAGTGACAGGATTTGAACCTGCGAGACGAGTTACCCCGCCTACATGGATTCCAGCCATGCTCCTTAGGCCGCTCGGACACACTTCCGTCGACGAGTTTAGCATCGGGCGGAGCGCCTCCCGTGCGCGGGCGGCGCACAACAGGGTCGGCCGGGTCAGAAGAGCCAGGTCGCCCCGTACGTCAGCAGGAACAGCGCCGTCACCGCGGCCGCCCCGCCGACCGCGACCACCCGCGGGAGGACACCGCGCAGCCGCGCCACGAGCATCCGCCCGAGGAGCAGGATGCCGAGCGCACCGACGACCGACCAGTACACCGGGCTCGTGGTGTCCCCGACGACGGTCAGCCCGTACCAGGCCTCCCCCACCGCGATCCCCGTCAGCAGGGCTGTCGCGAGCGCCCCGCGCACGTCGCGGCGGCGGAGCCATGCCGCCGCGGCGCCGACGAACGGTCCGGCGACCAGCCCCACCACGACAAAGAGCGTCGGATCGTACGGGAAGCCCCGCCACCCCGACACGATGGCGTAGCCGACGGTCAGGAGGACGAACGAGCCCGCGCCCACCGCGGCCGAGAGCGCCGTGGGCAGCCGCGCCGCGAACAGCAGCAGCACCGTCACGAGCGTCCAGCCGCTCGCGGAGTTCGCGACCGAGACCAGCCAGTCCGGCAGCAGGTACTGCCCCCACGACGTCGCACCGCCGAGCAGCAGCGCTGCGGCGAGCGCTACGAGGCTACGGACGACGAGCGGGCCGGGACGGAGCGCGATCGGGTGGGGGTCGGCGACGGTCATGTCCCCACGCTACGAACGCGCGGGGCCGCGCGCATCGGCCTGCGGGCGCATCCGCATCCGTCCCGGGGATGACCCGGTCAGCGACGCCGTCCCACGCCGGCGAACAGCGTGTGCAGCAGCGGCAGCGCCGCCAGCGCCATGAGCACGGTGCCGAACACCTCGTCCTGCGCCCGCAGCAGGATGCCGCCGATGAGGAGCGCCGCGAACACCAGCGCGGAGAGGATGCGGCGCGCCAGGCCCTCCAACCGGTCGACCCTGCGCTCGAGGCTCGAGATGTCGACCGTGACCCGCCCCTCCTCGATCCGGGTGATCACCGAGTCGATGCGGCGCGGCAGGCGTGCGGCGGCGCCGACCGTCGCCGTCACCTGCTGCATCGTCTCCCGCATCGCGCCGCCGCGCTCGTCGCGCACCAGCGTCGCGGCGAACGGCTCCACCGCGTCCCAGACGTTGAACGAGGGGTCGAGCGAACTGCACACGCCGGACACGAGCGACATGGAACGGATGATGAGGAGGAAGTTCTCGGGCAGCTGGAAGGGCATCTCGCGCACCACGTCGCCGAACTGGTCGGCGAACGCGCGGAACTCGCGGGGGTCCACGTCGCGCAGCTGCGCGAACCCCATGCCGCCGAAGCGGGCGAACAGTTCGGTGAGCGCCTGCTGGAGTTGCAGCGTGTCGGCGCCCGGGAGGATGACCCCGAGCTCCTGCACCGCGGCGACCATGCCCTCGCCGTCGCGCGCGACCGCGGCGAACAGCACGCGTCGCAGGCCGCTGCGCAGTTCGGGGGAGGCCTCGCCCATCATGCCGAAGTCGATGAACGTGAGCCGCCACGCGGGCCCTGGCCCCTCGGGCGGCGGCGGCAGCGGGGTGATGAAGATGTTGCCGGGATGGGGGTCGGCGTGGAAGTAGCCGTGGGTGAACAGCTGCTCGAACATGACGGCCGCGAACGTGGCTGCGACCTCCGCCGGATCGATCCCGGCAGCCCGCAGCCCGTCGACATCGGTGATCTTCAGCGCGGTGACGTCCGCGAGGGTCAGCACCCGGCGCGAAGTCCGCTCCCAGACCACCTCCGGCACGCCCACGCGCGGGTCGTCGGCGAAGTCGGCCGCGAACCGCTCCGCCGCCGACGCCTCGTGCAGGTAGTCGATCTCCTCGAGGCTCGTCTGCGCGAACTCCGTGACGAGCGCGGGCGCGTCGACCCGGTTCGCCACCACCCGCACCCGGCTGAGCCAGCCCGCGACCTTCCGGAGCGCCGCGAGGTCGACCGCGACGATCGCGTCGATGCCGGGCCGCTGCACCTTGAGCACGACGTCCGCGAACCCCACGTCGGCCGCGAGGTCGGGGTGCAGCCGCGCCCGGTGCGCCTGCCCGAGCGACGCCGCCGCGACCGGCACCTCGTCGAACCGCTCGAACGCGCGCGCCAGCGGCATCCCGAGCCCGTCCTCCGCCGCGGTGCGGATCGCGGGGAACGGCACCGGCGGCACCTCGTCCTGCAGCCCCTCGAGTTCGCGCGTGATCTCCGGCGGCAGCACGTCGAGGCGGGAGGAGAGG
>JAEZSU010000066.1 GCA_023421635.1 Actinomycetes bacterium
CCACGAGGGCGCCGACCCCGACGGGGCCGCCGACCTTGTGGGCGGACACGCTGAGGGCGCACAGGCCGGCGCCTGCCGGCGCGTCGCCACGAAGACCGGCGAACGAGAACGGCACGTGGCCGAGGGCCGCGACCGCATCCAGGTGCAGCGGCACCGCGGCGGCGGCTGCTGCTGCGGCGAGCGCGGGCGCGTCGTTCACGGTCCCGACCTCGTTGTTCGCGATCATCGCGGTGGCGAGCGCCGCATCCGGCAGCGCCGCCGCGAACCGCGCCACCGGGATGGCCCCGCGTGCGTCGAGCCCGATGTGGAAGAGTTCTGCCCCCTGGGTCCGCCAGAGCCACTGCGCGGCATCCATCGTCGCGTGGTGCTCCCCGTCCGGCAGCACGATGCCCGCGCGGTCGGGGTCGCGCCCCTCCCAGAGTCCCTTGAGGGCGAGGTTGACCGATTCCGTGCCGCCGGAGGTGAACACGACCTCGATCGGGTCGCAGCCGAGCACGCCGGCCAAGCCTTCGCGCGCCTCCTCGAGCACGCGCCTGGCGTCCTGCCCGCCGCGGTGGATCGAGGAGGCGTTGCCGACGACCTCGGATGCTGCGAGCCACGCCTCGCGCGCCTCTGGGCGCAGCGGGCTGGTGGCCGCGTGATCGAGGTAGACGCTCATCGTTCCACTCTCCCACGGCCCGGACGGCGCGGGGCCCGGCGGCGTCAGTCGACCGCGCCGCGGGCGTTGTAGACGAGCGAGTCGCTGTCACCGTATGCGCGGTAGACGGCGACGGCCTCGTCGTGACGGACGCCGATCGTGACGCGGATGCCGCGTGCTTCGAACTGCTCGGCCCAGTCGGAGACGACGGGGCCCTCGTCGAACCCGGTCAGCTCCTCCAGGAGCGGCCCCTCGCCCGCGACCACGAGCGAGCGTACGCCGCTCCACATCGTGGCGCCATAGCACATGACGCACGGGCGCCAGTTGACGACGAGCTGCAGGTCGGCGCCGTCGGCACCGAGGTCCCACCGGCCGAGCGCGGTCTGCGCGAGGCTCAGGGTCGTGACCTCGGCGTGCATCGAGGTGAGCCCGGACGCGAGGACGACGTTCACGCCCGCCGAGACGAGTTCGCCGGTCGCCGCGTCGACGACGATGGCCGCGAACGGTCCGCCGCTGCCCTCGCGCCAGTTGCGGTCGGCGAGCGCGTTCACGAGGTCCATGCGGTCCTCGAGCGTCGGCAGCACGGTCGGGAGCGTGTCGAGTTCCGCCGTCAGCCAGGCGGGAAGGGAGGCGGTGAAACTGGTCGCGAGCGTCATGTGCAGCATCCTGTCCGAGTCACATGTCCGAACTGTTACGACGGCTGCGTCACGAGCCCGCCTCCCGGTCGGGATCGTCGTCCGGGTCCGGGTCGGTGATCGCCCCGGTCGGTTCGCTGTCGAACACGACGTGGTGGAGCCCGTACTCATCGGCGATCGCGCGACCGAGATCGACCGCCTCTGCCTTGCTGGTGAAACTCCGCGACAGCTCCGGTCGTCCCTCGACGACCGTCTCCCACTGCCCCCGGTTGGACCGGGTCACGACCTCCTGCTTCATGCTGTTCCTTCCGTCGGCGCTGCACCCACCCCAGACGCCCGCGCCGGGTTCGTCAACCCCGTTGGCCGGAACGCCGTGACACGGTGCGATCGGAGGATGAGCACCGCAGATCCGCACCCGGCCCCCGGCGACCCCACGCTGCCGCCCCTGAACGACCCGATCGAGGAAGGCGACGAAGAGGACGACACGGACGCCTGACCGGGCGCGGTCAGCGGTCGCGGTCCAGCCACTCGCGCAGGCGGTCGAGCGGCCAGGTGGTGACGATGCGCTCGGCCGGCACGCCGGCCGCTTCTGCGCGCGCTGCGCCGTGGTCGAGCAGCGACAGCTGGCCGGGTGCATGCGCGTCGCTGTCGATCGAGAACAGGCATCCGGCGTCGAGCGCGACGGCGATGAGGTCGTCGGGCGGATCCTGCCGCTCGGGCCGCGAGTTGATCTCGACCGCGACACCGCGCTCGGCGCACGCGGCGAAGACGGCGGCGGCGTCGAATGCGGACTGCGGGCGCGTCCCGCGCGACCCGGACACCAGGCGTCCGGTGCAGTGGCCGAGCACACCGGTGCGCGGGTGCTCGACCGCGCGCAGCATCCGCGCCGTCATCGGACCCGCATCCATCCGCAGCTTGGAGTGGACGCTCGCGACCACCACGTCGAGCCGGGCGAGCAGATCGTCCTGCTGGTCCAGGGCGCCGTCCTCGAGGATGTCCACCTCGATGCCGCTCAGCAGGGTGAACCCGTCACCGGAGAAGCCCGGGACGAGCTCCAGCTGGGCCGAGAGCCGCTCGGGGTTGAGCCCGTTGGCGACCCGGAGCCTGGGCGAATGGTCGGTGAGCGCGAGGTATTCGTGCCCCAGCGCCCGCGCCGCCTGCACCATGTCCTCGATGGGGGTGAGCCCGTCGGACCAGTCGCTGTGCGCGTGCAGGTCGCCCCGCAGGCGCGCGCGGAGCGTGCTCGCGACCTCGCCGGTGCGCGCACGCAGGTCCGCCAGGTAGGCGGGCACCTCGCCGGCCAGCGCCTCCTCGATCACCTGCAGCGTGCGCTCGCCGATCCCCGGCGTGCGACGCAGGCGCGCGGGGTCGCGCAGCTGGGCGGGCGTGAGCCCCGAGATCGCGTCCGCCGCGGCACGGAACGCCTTCGACCGATAGCGGGACGCGCGCTCCCGTTCGAGGAGCGTGGCGATCTCGGTGAGCGCGGCGACCGGGTCCATCGCCTCAGTCTGCCCCGGCGAGCGGCTGCGTGGCAGGATGAGCCCGTGACCGACCGCCTCATGCTGCTCGACAGCGCGTCGCTGTACTTCCGCGCCTTCCACGCCCTGCCCGAGTCCATCACCGCACCCGACGGCACCCCTGTCAACGCGGTACGCGGGATGCTGGACATCGTCGCCAAGCTCGTCTCGACCTACCGTCCCACCCACGTGGTGGCGTGCTGGGACGACGACTGGCGGCCCCAGTGGCGGGTCGACCTCATCCCCTCCTACAAGGCGCACCGCGTCGTCGAGGTGGTGGCGGAGGGCCCGGACGTCGAGGAGGTGCCAGACCCGCTCGAGGTGCAGGTGCCCCTCATCCGCGAATCCCTCGAGCTCCTCGGGATCCCCGTCGTCGGCGCGGCCGCGCACGAGGCGGACGACGTCATCGGCACCCTCGCGACCGGGGCCGGGATGCCCGTCGAGGTCGTCACCGGCGACCGCGACCTGTTCCAGCTCGTCGACGACGACGCGGACGTGTCCGTCATCTACACCGGGCGCGGGATGAGCAAGCTCGAGACCGTCACCGACGACGTCCTGATCACGAAGTACGGCGTGCACGCCGCGCAGTACGCGGAC
>JAEZSU010000075.1 GCA_023421635.1 Actinomycetes bacterium
CGGTCGAACGCGGCCCACATCATCGCCCGGGACTGCGTGAACATGCGGCGCGGGCCGCGCACCTCCCAGATGCCGTTGTCCGGGCGGTCGAGGCCCGCCTCGACGCGGTCGATCATCGCCCGCTGCAGCGGCCAGGAGAAGTCGTCCTCGGCGAGCCCGGCGATCCGCGCCGCCTCCAGCGCGACCATCACCTCGCCGATGACGTCGCCCTGGTACTGGTCCACGGCGCCGTTGCCGATGCGGACCGGCGACGCGCCGCGGTACCCGGGCAGGCTCGGCAACTCCCGTTCGGCGAGATCGCGCTCGCCCGCAAGCCCGTACATGATCTGCATCTGCGAGGGCTGGCCGGCGACCGCCCGCAGGAGCCAGGTGCGCCATCGCCCGGCGACGCCGAGGAGCCCGTGCTCGACGAGCGCTTCGAGGGTGAGGGCCGCGTCGCGCAGCCACACGAACCGGTAGTCCCAGTTCCGCTCCCCGCCGAAACGCTCCGGCAGCGACGTCGTCGCCGCCGCCACGATGCCGCCGGTGTCCTCGTGCGACAGCGCCCGCAGCACGAGGAGCGATCGCACCACCTGGTCGTGGTGCGGGCCGTCGTACGCGATCGTGCCCGACCAGCGCAGCCACCACTCGCGGGTCGCCTCGAGCGCGGCGTCCGTGTCGAGGTCGGCCGGCTGCTGCCGGTAGGACCGGTACCAGGTCGCGACGAGGTCTCGGGCGCCGCCCGCGGTCACCGTGAACACGCCACGGTGCGCGTGGTCGGTCGCGGTGAGCGCGACCCCCTGCACCACGAGGGTGTCCGGCCCTGCGGTCGCCTGCAGTTCCGGCGCGTGCTCGTCACCGGTCTGGCGCACCCAGGGGATGGCGCGGGCGTAGTCGAACCGCATCCGCAGCACGGTCGTGAACTCCACCTCGCCCGAGATGCCCACGACCCGGCGCAGGATGTCGACCCGATTGCCGTCGGCCGGCATGACGTCGATCACCTCGGCGACCCCGGATGCGGTCTCCCACCGGGTCACGAGGATCATGGTGTCGCCGTCGTACCGTCGGGTCGGGACCGCGTCGGGATCGGTGGGGGCGAGCACCCAGCATCCGTGCTCCTCGGTTCCCAGGAGCGCCGCGAACAGGGAGGGCGAGTCGTAGCGCGGGGCGCAGAACCAGTCGATGCTGCCCCGCCGCGAGACCAGCGCGGCGGTACGGCAGTTGCTGATGATGGCATAGTCCTCGATGGCTGCGCTCACGGGACGATTCTGCCGTGCCGGATCAGCGTTCGACGACCACGCCGTCCGCGTCCGCCCACACGTGCCGTCCCGGGGTGAACGTGACCCCCGCGATCCGCACCGGCACGTCGACCTCGCCGAGGCCGTCCTTGGCGCTCTTGCGCGGGTTCGACCCGAGCGCCTTCACCCCGAGCGGCAGGCGTCCGATGGCCTCCCGGTCGCGGATCGCGCCGTGCACGATGACGCCCGCCCAGCCGTGCTCGACCGCGGATGCGGCGATGAGATCGCCCACGAGTGCCGACTCCAGCGACCCGCCGCCGTCCACCACGAGCACCGCGCCCTCCCCGGGCGTCGCGAGCACCGCCTTCACGAGAGCGTTGTCGCGATGGCATCGGACGGTGCGGACGGGTCCGTCGAACTCGACGCGCCCGCCGATGTCGTGGAGCTGCAGGGCGAGCGAGTCGAGCTCGTCGCCGCGCTCGTCGAACAGATCTGCCGTGGCGGTCGTCATGCGCCAACGGTACGCGCGCCGCGCCGCTCGGCGAGCGGTGTCGCCGCGTGAACTTCGGCACTCCTTCCGTGGAAGAAAAGGTTCCGCGGTGGCGTTAGCGTGGATGCTGACGGGCCGACGGCGTCTCGTTCCACCGTTCCGTTCCGCATCCTGGAGTACCGCATGACCCCTGTCGCGACCAATCCCGCCGCCACCGACGTCCCCGTGCTGGACGTGTTCGCCGAGCGCTGGTCGACGCGCATCTTCGACGCCGCCGCAGCCGTCGACGAGGAGGCGCTGGCCAGCGCACTCGAGGCCGCCCGCTGGGCGCCGTCCGCGAGCAACACCCAGCCGTGGCGGTTCATCGTCGCCCGCCGCGGCACGGAGGCGCACGCCACCGTGTTCAGCTCGCTCATCGGCTTCAACCAGCTGTGGGCGGGCGATGCCGGCGCACTCGTCGTGTTCGTCGCAGAGACGGTCCGCGAGGACGGCGAGCCGCAGCCGTGGGCGGTGTACGACACCGGGCAGGCCGCCGCGTTCTTCACCGTGCAGGCGCACGCGGGCGGGCTCGCCACGCACCAGATGGGCGGCTTCGACCGCGCGAAGCTTGCCGCAGACCTGGGCCTCGACGACGCGCTGCGGCCGATCGCGGTGATGGCGGTCGGGCACCTCGGCGATCCCGCCGGCGCCGACGAGAAGATGCGCGAGCGCGAGGCCGCCCCGCGCACCCGGCGCCCCCTCGCCGACACGGTCATCGTCGACGCCTGATCCCGACGCCGTCGATCGCCCCTTCTCCGCGCCGGCGGGTGGGGGCGATCGCCGTCTCACCGCCGAGGGAACCCGCGTCCGCCCCACACGCGCCGCTGACCGCGGACACTGTAGGGGCGCGGCACGCCTCCCACCACCCCCACCCGCCTGACGCCGTTCGTGCGTACGGTGAAGCATGACCGCGTCCCGTGTCACGCCCGCCATCGTGTCGATCGGCACCGCCGTGCCCGCGACGCGCCTCGCGCAGGACACCGTGCGGGACCTGTTCGCAGCGCAGCCCGGCCTCGACCGGCTCTCCCGGCGACTGGTCCACGCGGCGTTCGACGCCGCCGCCATCGACCACCGGCACACCGCGCTGCTCGGCCTCGTCGACCGCACCGACCCCGAGGCGCTCCGGGTCCTCGACGACGACGGCGCACTCCGCTCCCCGACGACCGCGGAACGCTCCCTCGAGTACCGCCGGCTCGCCCCCGCCCTGTTCGCGGCCGCCGCGTCCCGCGCCCTCGACGACGCGGGACTGGCGCCGGATGCGGTGACGCACCTGATCACGGTCTCGTGCACCGGCCTGTTCGCCCCGGGCCCCGACGTCCTGCTCGTGCGGGACCTGGGCCTGCGCCCGACGGTCGAGCGGTACCACCACGGGTTCGTCGGATGCGCCGCCGCGGTGCCGGCCCTCCGCTCGGCGCACCGGCTCGTGCTCGCAGATCCGGATGCGGTGGTGCTCGTGGTGTGCGCGGAGCTGTGCTCCCTGCACATCCGCGTCTCGGACGACCCGCAGCAGATCGTGGCGGCCTCGGTGTTCGCCGACGGGGCCGCGGCGGCGATCGTCCGGGACGGTGCGGATGCGGCGGGGATCGAGCTCGGCGGGTTCTCCACCGCGCTCGTCCCTGACGGCGAGGCGGAGATGGCCTGGACGGTGGGCGACGAAGGGTTCGAGATGGTGCTTACGGCCGAGGTGCCGCGCATCGTCGGCCGCGAGGTGCTCGCCGCCGCCGGGCACCTGCAGGGCGCAGACGCCTGGGCCGTGCACCCCGGCGGGCGCAGCATCCTGGACCGTGTCGCTGCGGGGCTGGGCCTCGCCGAGGATGCGATGACGCCGTCGCGGCGGGTGCTGCGCGACCACGGCAACATGTCGAGCGCGACCGTCCTGTTCATCCTGCGCGACCTGCTGCACGACCCGGCCCTCACCGACGGCGCGCAGATCGGACTGCTCGCCTTCGGCCCCGGGCTCACCGTCGAGTCGGCCATGCTCCGGCGGCGGGCGGCATGAACCTGCGGGACCGCGACCGGGAGCTCACCGAGCTCATGGACGACCCCGACTGCGACCCGGTGCGGCTCTCGCGGACGCTCCGCCGGTTCCGGGTGGTGAACCGGCTCGTCTCGGGCTGGGGCACGGTCTACCGGCAGGAGGTGCGCCCGGCGCTGCGGGCGCTCGGCGGTCGCGGGCGGGTCCTCGATCTCGGCTGCGGCGGCGGCGACGTCGTGGTCCGGCTCGCCGCCCTCGCCCGGGCGGACGGCTTCGAGGTGGAGTGGGGCGGCGCCGACCCCGATC
>JAEZSU010000113.1 GCA_023421635.1 Actinomycetes bacterium
CATCGGCGCGTTCGGCTACGGCATCCGCTCCACCGGCGGCGAGGACCTGCCGGGCATCGTGCCCGCCGCATCCCTCGTCGCACCGGTGACCGCGGTCGGCGCCGGCACGGTGACGGTGGGGCTCGGCGCGCTCGACGGCCTGCCCTCGATCCTCGGCGGGCGGGTGTCGGTCGGCACCCCCGCGGGCGCGCGGGATCTCGTCGCGGTGCACGACACGGCGCTCGAGGTCGCGGCGTGGCCGGGTGCCGCAGCCGGCGACGAGGTGACGGTGTTCGGCCCCGGCGCCGCCGGGGAATCCACCGCGACGACCCTCGCCGAGGCGATCGGCACCGTCGGCGAGGAGCTGCTGGTGCGGCTGTCGCCCCGCATCCCGCGCGAGTACCTCGGCGGCCGCTGACCCCACGGTCGGGTGCGCTGTCGGCGCAACCCTGTCCCGGCGTCGGTGGCAGCGACGATGATGGTCGGGTGAGTGATGTGCTCGACCGGTTCTCGCCTGCCACGCAGGACTGGTTCCGCGGCGCCTTCACCGAGCCCACCCCCGCGCAGGCCGGCGCCTGGAAGGCGATCTCGCAGGGCCGCCACGCGCTCGTGGTCGCGCCCACCGGCTCGGGCAAGACGCTGTCCGCGTTCCTCTGGGCGCTCGCCCCCGTCTTCCGCGCCCGCGCCGCGGCCCCCGTTCTCCCGGCGGAGACGGATGCGGGGCGCCGCCGCCGCACGCCGCCCGCGGATCCGACGCGCACCCGCATCCTGTACGTCTCGCCGATGAAGGCGCTCGGCGTCGACGTGGAACGGAACCTCCGCACGCCCCTCATCGGCATCGGGCAGTCCGCCCGGCGGCTGGGGCTTCCCGCGCCCGATGTGACGGTCGGGGTACGCTCCGGCGACACCCCCGCCGCGGACCGGCGGAAGCTGTTGACCGAACCGCCGGACATCCTCATCACGACGCCCGAGTCGCTCTACCTGATGCTCACGAGCCAGGCGCGCGAGACGCTCCGCACCGTGCACACGGTCATCGTCGACGAGGTGCACGCGGTCGCCGCGACCAAGCGCGGCGCGCATCTCGCCGTCAGCCTGGAACGCCTCGACGATCTGCTGGAGCAGCCGGCGCAGCGCATCGGACTGTCGGCGACGGTACGGCCGATCGACGAGGTCGCCCGCTTCCTGGGCGGCGCCGCGCCGGTCGAGATCGTCGCGCCGCGGGCGTCGAAGACCTTCGACATGCAGGTCGTGGTGCCCGTCGACGACATGCTCCACCCGCCGCCCCCACCCGGCGAGGGGCCCGACGAGGACGCCGACTGGTACGCCGGCGACCGCGACGACGCCACCGAGCTGACCGGGTCGCTGTGGCCACACGTGGAGGAGGCGATCGTCGACCGCGTGCTCGCGCAGCGCTCGACCATCGTGTTCGCGAACTCCCGCCGCCTCGCCGAGCGGCTCACCGCCCGGCTGAACGAGATCTACGCCGGCCGGCTCGGCATCGATCTGCCGGAACCTGCGATCCCCGCGGCCATGATGGCGCAGGCGGGGGCGACCGCGGGAGCCGACCCCGTGCTCGCGAAAGCCCACCACGGCTCGGTCTCGAAGGAGCAGCGCGCCCAGGTCGAGGAGGAGCTGAAGTCCGGCGCGCTGCGCTGCGTCGTCGCCACCTCGAGCCTCGAGCTCGGCATCGACATGGGCGCGGTCGACCTCGTGATCCAGGTCGAGGCGCCGCCCTCCGCCGCATCCGGGCTGCAGCGCATCGGCCGCGCCGGGCACCAGGTCGGTGAGATCAGCCGGGCGGTGCTCTTCCCGAAGCACCGCGGCGACGTGCTGCACACGGCCGTGGTCACCGAACGGATGCTGGGCGGCAAGATCGAGGCGATCCGCATCCCCCGGAACCCGCTGGACATCCTCGCCCAGCAGACGGTCGCGGCGACCGCGCTGGAGGCGGTGGACGTGGAGGAGTGGTACGAGACGGTCCGCCGCTCGGCGCCCTTCCGCACCCTCCCCCGCTCGGCGTACGAGGCGACCCTCGATCTGCTCGCCGGCCGGTACCCGTCCGACGAGTTCGCCGAGCTGCGGCCACGCCTGGTGTGGGACCGTGATCACGGCACCCTCACCGGCCGGCCCGGCTCGCAGCGGATCGCGGTGACCAGCGGCGGCACGATCCCCGACCGCGGGCTGTTCGCCGTGTACGTCGCGGGCGAGTCGCAGAACGCCCGCGTGGGCGAGCTCGACGAGGAGATGGTCTACGAGTCCCGCGTGAACGACGTGTTCACGCTCGGCACGACGAGCTGGCGGATCGTGGAGATCACCCACGACCGGGTCAACGTGGTTCCTGCGTTCGGGCAGCCCGGCAAGGTGCCGTTCTGGCACGGCGACGGCATCGGCCGGCCGGCGGAGCTCGGCGAGGCGCTCGGCGCGTTCAGCCGGGAGGTGTCCTCGGCGACCCCGGAACGGGCGGCGGACCGGCTCACCGAGGCGGGGCTCGATCCCCGCGCGCAGGCGAACCTGCTCGCGTACCTCGCCGAACAGCGCGAGGCCACTGGTTCGGTGCCGACCGACCGGATGCTGACGGTCGAGCGCAGCCGCGACGAGGTCGGCGACTGGCGGGTCATCCTCCATTCCCCGTACGGCATGCAGGTGCATGCGCCGTGGGCGCTGGCGGTGAACGCGCGCATCCGGGAGCGGCTGGGCGTCGAGGGGTCAGCGGTCGCCAGCGACGACGGCATCATCGCGCGCGTGCCCGACACCGAGACCGACCCGCCGGGCGCCGAGCTCTTCGTGTTCGACGCGGACGAGCTCGAGCAGATCGTGACCGAGGAGGTCGGCGGCTCCGCGCTGTTCGCGTCGCGGTTCCGTGAGTGCGCCGCCCGGGCGCTCCTCATGCCCCGGATGAACCCGGGCAAGCGCAGCCCGCTGTGGCAGCAGCGGCAGCGCTCCGCGCAGCTCCTCGAGGTCGCGCGCCGCCACCCGACGTTCCCCATCATCCTGGAGACGCTCCGCGAGGTGCTGCAGGACGTCTACGACCTGCCGGCCCTCACCGAGATCGCGCGGCGGATCGCGGACCGGCGCATCCGGCTCGTCGAGACGACGACCTCCCAGCCCTCCCCCTACCCCCGCGACCTGCTGTTCGGCTACGTCGGCGCGTTCATGTACGAGGGCGACTCCCCGCTGGCGGAGCGCCGGGCGGCGGCGCTCTCGGTCGACCCGGCGCTGCTGTCGGAGCTGCTCGGCACGGTCGAGATGCGCGAACTGCTCGACCCGGAGGTCATGGCGCAGTTCGAGCGGGAGGTGCAGCGCCTCGACCCGGACCGGCGGGTCCGCGGTGTCGAGGGCGTCGCCGATCTGCTGCGCGTCCTCGGACCGCTCGACGTCGACGAGATCGCCGCGCGCACGGCCGACCCGGACG
>JAEZSU010000116.1 GCA_023421635.1 Actinomycetes bacterium
GGGCACGCGTGAGCCCGGCGCGGCGGAGTGCCGCGACCTCGGCCGCAGGGAGCTCCCGGGCGAAATCGCGCGCGGCGGCCCCTTCGGCGATCGCGTCGACGATGGGGCGGAAGGCCGCAGTCAGCTCGGCCGGCAGCCCGGCCCAGCGCTGGTCGTCGGAGAGGGTCATGGCATCCTCGCTCAGGTGTACAGGGAGACGGGCTGGACGGCACCGGTGAGGAAGTTCGCCCCGACTTCGAGCTTCTTGTAGTCGACCGGGTCGTGCAGGGAGTGGGTGCGGATGTTCCGCCAGTGCAGGTCGAGCCCGACGCCGGATGCGGTGGAGCTCGAACCCGTCGCCTCGAACACGCGGTTCGCCACGTCCACGGCGGTCTCCGATGCCACCACCTTCAGCTGCGCGACGCGGATGGCAAGCTCGGCGCGGTCGTCGGCGGTGACGGCGTCGCCGCGGGAGATCGCGCGGTCGAAGTCGCGGTCCACCCGGTCGGCGAGCGCCTCCACGGCGGCGACCTTCGAGACGAGCTCGCCGTACAGCCGCTGCACGAAGGGGTCGTCTCGGTAGGTGTCCACGCCGCTGAGGAACCAGCTGTTCGGCCGGGCGATGGTCAGCGCGCGCGCCTGGGCGAGCGCGCCCTGCGCGATGCCGAGGTAGAGGTTGCCGAAGACGAGCTGGATGGCGGGGGTGACGAAGCTCTGGATCGGCTCGTCGGTCCCGTAGCCGAGCACCAGGTCGGCGTCGACGGCCACGTCGTGGTAGCGCACGGTGTTGCTGGCGGAGAGCCGCTGGCCGAGGTTGTCCCAGTCGTCGACGAGTTCGACACCCGGGTGCCCGTACGGCAGCACGAGGTAGGCGAGGCGCCCGTCGTGTTCGCCGCCGTCGACGATGGCGTTCACGAGCAGCGCCTCCCCCACGCCCGACCCGGTGGAGAACCGCTTGAACCCGTTGAGGCGGAGCCCCTCGGGACCGTCCGTGAGCACGAGGTTCGGGTCGACGGGGTTGACCGAGTCGCCCCACACCCAGCGGCCCTCGACCGTGGCGCGGAACCAGCGCTCGCGCTCGGCGGCCGGGGCGACGAGCGCGATGTTCGCCTCGTTGACGTAGTGGTAGCCCAGCAGCTGGGCGATCGACGCGTCGACCCCGGCGATGGTGCGCACCGCCCGGAACGCGGACTCCCAGTGGCCGCCGGCGCCGCCGTACTCGGCAGGGTCGAGCAGCGTCACGAGTCCGGACTCCTGCAGCAGCGCGGCCTCCGCGAAGGGCTGCGCGTTGCGGCGGTCGCGCTCCAGGACGTCGGCGGCGAGCGTCTGGGCGACGCGTTCGGCGACCCCGTCCCAGTGGGCGAGTTCCGCTTCGGATGCGGTGCCGGCGAAGTGCGTGCGCGGGGTGATGTCGATGGTGGTCATGGCGGCTCCGTTCAGGCGGGAGGTCAGGCGGGGAGGAGGGATGCGCTGCCGTCGGCGGCGCTGCGTGCGCCGGCGTAGGCGCCGCGATAGGCGTGCGCAGGATGCCAGTCGGGCACGACCGCGCTGCCGGAGAGCCGTTCGCGCAGGGTCGCACCCTCGTAGTCGTCCCAGACGCGGCCGCGGCGGCGGAGTTCGGGCACGAGGAGCTCGACGATGTCCTCGAAGGTGCCGGGGGTGATCACGTAGGCGAGGTTGAACCCGTCGACACCGCCCTCCTCCACCCACCGCTCCAGCTCGTCCGCAGCGGTCGCGGGGCTGCCGACGATGACGGGCCCGATGCCGCCGATGCCGACGTACTCGGCGATGTCGCGCGGGGTCCAGTGGCGGGTCGGATCGGCCTTCGTGAAGATCGACAGCGCAGAGCGGGCGGCATCCGTGTCGACGTACTCGAGCGGCTGGTCCGGGTCGAGGGTCGACAGGTCGATGCCCGACCAGCCGCCGTAGAGCGCCAGCGCGCCCTCGACCGACACGTACCGCCGGAAGTCGTCGAATTTCGCCCGCGCCTCGGCGTCGGTCTCCGCGACGATCACCGTGGCCAGGGTGAGGATCTTCACCGAATCCCGCGGACGCCCGATCGCCTCGGCCTTCGCGCGGATGGCGTCGGTGGTCCGGCGGGTGAGCTCGGGCACGAGCCCGTTGATGAAGACCGCCTCGCCGTGCCTGGCGGCGAACTCCTGCCCCCGCGGAGAGGCACCCGCCTGGAAGATCACCGGCGTCCGCTGCGGCGACGGCTCGGAGAGATGGATGCCGGGGACCTCGAAATGCTCACCGTGGTGGCCGATGGGGTGCACGAGCTCCGGGTCGGTGAACACGCCCGCGGCACGGTCGCGGCGCACCGCGCCGTCCTCCCACGAGCCCTCCCAGAGCTTGTAGACGACATCGAGGAACTCATCGGCGATGCCGTAGCGGTCGTCGTGCGCGATCTGGTCGCCGAGCCCGAGGTTCCGGGCGGCGCTCGCGAGGTAGGAGGTGACGACGTTCCAGCCCACCCGGCCGTCGGTGAAGTGGTCCAGGGTCGAGAGCGTGCGAGCGAGCGTGTACGGCTGCGAGTAGGTGGACGCGATCGTCACCCCGAAGCCGAGGTGCGTGGTGGCCGCGGCCATCGCCGGGATCTGCAGCAGCGGATCGCCCACCGGGATCTGCGCGGCGTCGCGGAGGGCGGGCGCGGCCGAGTCCCGGTAGACGTCGTAGACGCCGACGACGTCGGCGAGGAAGAGCGCGTCGAAGGTGCCGCGTTCGAGCAGCCGTGCGAGCCCGGTCCAGTACGAAAGGCGGTGGTACTCGTCGGCACGGTTGTCGGGATGCCGCCACAGGCCGGGCGCCTGATGCGTGACGCAGCTCATGTCGAACGCGTTCAGGATGATGCGCGATGCCATTCCGGGTCCCTTCCTGCGCCGGGCGGCGCGAGCAGGGAACGTATCGCGGCGGCCGCGCGCCGGTCACGCGGCGTCGACACATGCGTTCACCTCGTGACGCTCTGTGACCTCGCGTGAACGCGGCTTACCGGGACGGATGCGGCCCTCCACGGCAGCGGGACACACTGACGTCCCGCGGCACGCCCTGCCGCGCCGAACCGCACCCGAGAGGCCTCACCATGACCGCATCCGTCCCCGCACCCCGCCGCCGGCGCCGGGTCCTTGCCACCGCGTCGGTGGCCGCCGCATCCGTCCTCGCCCTCGCCTCCTGCGCGAGCGGTGCCGCCGCCGGCGGATCCGACGACCAGTCGCTGACCGTGCTGCTCATCACCTCGCACGAGGGGGCGGCGGAGAAGCTCGCGGCCGACTACAAGGAGCTCACCGGCGTGACGATCGACCCGGTCATCGTCCCCTACGACGAGATCGGCAACACCCTCGCGCTCGACCAGCAGTCCGGCGCGAACACCATCGACGTGGCCGCGCCCTGGTACGTCTCGATCGGCGACCTCGCCGCGGACGGCGCGATCCAGGACCTCACCGAGTGGATCGACGAGGACCAGGAGATCGACACGGAGGACTTCATCCCCTCGATCTACGACGCGTACACGCTGTACGACGGCAAGCGCTGGGGGCTGCCGTTCGACGGCGACACGCACGTGCTGTTCTCGAACACCGAGATCCTCGCGCGGAACGGGTTCACCGCCCCGCCCACCACCTGGGACGAGTACGTCGAGCAGTCCGCCCGCATCACCGCGAACGAGGGCGGCAACGGCGTCTACGGCAACGTGATCTTCGGGCAGAAGTCGCCCCTCATCCTCGGGGCGAGCTTCGCGAACCGCCTCGCCGGGTTCGGCGGCGAGTTCGTCGACGAGAACGGGAAGCCCGTCATCAACTCCCCGAGGCGATCGCGGCCGCCCAGTCGCTCGCCGACGCCCTGCCCTCCGCCTACCCGACCCCGGCCGAGACCGCGTTCGGCGAGGGCAACTCCGCCTGGTACGCGGGCAACGCCGCGTTCATCGAGAACTGGACCGACCTCGGCGTCGGTTCGCAGATCAACCCCGACTCGACCGTGAAGGACGAGTGGCAGGTGTCGCTCCTGCCCGTCGGCGGCGCCAACACGCAGTCCCGCGCGTCGCTCGTGGCGGGGTTCACCTGGGTCGTCGCGGCGAACACGGAGAAGACCGAGCTCGCGCGTGACTTCATCAGGTGGGCGGCGTCGAGCGAGGTGAACGAGGCCCTGCTCGTCGCCGACCCGCAGACCGGCATCGACCCGAACCGGGTCTCCTCGCTGGAGAGCGCGGCGTACGGCGAGAAGTACCCGGCGCTGCAGCAGGTGAACCGTGCCACCCTCGACGGGGCCCTGGCCTGGCCCACGGGGCAGAACGCGACCCAGGCGGCGGAGGTGCTCACCGACGAGCTGGCGAAGCTCGTCGCGGGCGAGGTCACCGCGAAGGAGGCGCTGGACGCCACGCAGGCCCAGTGGGAGAAGCTCCTTGGCTGAGATCGTCCTGGCACGGTCGCGTGTCGTGGCCGTGGGGGGGG
>JAEZSU010000127.1 GCA_023421635.1 Actinomycetes bacterium
GTGGCGTGCACGGCGACCGCGACCATCGACAGCAGCAGCAGCCAGACGATGAAGTTCATCACCATGCGCACGGGCAGGTCGGCGCCGACCGGACGGGTGCTGCTCCATCCGGTGAGCACGTCGTTCAGGAGCGGGCGCGCCACCGAGACGAGCACCAGCGCGCCGAGGACGACCACGGCACGAGCGGCGCTGCTGCGCAGTCGGCGTTCCGCCCAGGCGGCCGGCAGGACGAGGATGCAGCACGGCACCCATCCGGCCGCCGAGAGCAGCACCGCGCCGACGGCCTCGGAGGTCGTGGTGACCCCGGCGAACGAACCGAGGAGGGTCGCCGCGACCGGGAGCGCGACCACGGCCGACCACACGGTGTAGAACCGCCCGCTCGTGAGTGCCGCCCACCACCGGTCCACGACGGCGAGCCAGCTTGCGACGAGCGGGGGCACGGCGCGTACATCGCGCATCGGCGCAACTCCCCCACGGCCCCCGGGCAGGGCCACAGCAAACACTGTAGCGACTGCGGCGCCGCCCGCGAGGGTCAGATCGCGGCGAGCGCCGCGTCGAGGTCTGCGATGAGGTCGTCCGCCGACTCGATGCCGACCGACAGCCGCACGAGTTCGACCGGCACGGCCAGCTCGGTGCCGCGCACGGAGGCGTGGGTCATGGCGTCCGGGTAGTTCAGCAGCGACTCCACCCCGCCGAGCGATTCGGCGAGGGTGAACAGGCGGGTCGACTCGGAGAAGCGGCGGGCGGTGGGGCCGTCGGCGAGTTCCAGCGAGACGATGCCGCCGAACCCGGACATCTGCCGTGCCGCGAGCTCGTGCCCCGGGTGCGACGCCAGACCCGGGTAGTAGACGCGGGCGACCCGGTCGTGCGCGTCGAGGAAGCGGGCGACGGCGTCCGCGTTCTCGCTGTGCCGCTGCATCCGCACGGCGAGGGTCTTGATGCCCCGCGTGGTGAGCCAGGCGTCCAGGGGCCCGGAGACCGCGCCGGCGGCGAACTGCAGGAAGCGTGCCTGCTCGGCGAGGGCGTCGTCGTCGAGCACGAGCGCGCCGCCGACGACGTCGGAGTGGCCGCCGAGGTACTTCGTGGTGGAGTGCACCACGACGTCCGCGCCGAGGGCGAGCGGCCGCTGCAGCGCCGGCGAGGCGAAGGTGTTGTCGACGACGACGAGGGCGCCGGCCTCGTGGCCGAGGCGGGCGAGTCCCGCGATGTCGCTGATCTTCAGCTGCGGGTTCGAGGGGGTCTCGACCCAGAGGATGCGGGCGGGCCGCTCGTTGAGCGCGGCCGCGACCGCATCCAGGTCGCTCATGTCCACGACGCGCAGCCCCACGCCCCAGGGACCGAGGATGCGGGCGATGAGGCGGTAGGTGCCGCCGTACACGTCGCTGCCGAGCAGCACCTCGTCGCCCGGCTTCAGCACCGCGCGCAGCAGGGCGTCCTCGGCGGCGAGGCCGGACGCGAACGAGAGCGCGTGCGCACCTCCCTCGATGGCGGCGAGCTGCTGCGCGAGCGCGGTGCGGGTGGGGGTGGCGCTGCGGCCGTACTCGTAGCCGCCGCGCAGGCCCCCGATGCCGTCCTGGGCGTAGGTGGTGGAGAAGTGCACGGGCGGGATGACCGCACCGGTGGTGGGGTCGAACGCCTGCCCGGCATGCACGGCCAGGCTGTCGAAACCGAGGATGCTGTCGGGGGTGCTCATCGGGTGGCTCCTGCCGGGTGGGTGTGGGCGTCGAGGGGTGCGGTCACGACGGTCGGGGCGGGCACCTCGTACCCGCGCGCACGGAGCCAGTCGTCGTCGTAGATCTTGCTGAGGTAGCCGCGTCCGTGGTCGGGGAGGAGGACGACGACGACGGCGTCCGCGGGCAGGTCGCGCGCGACGCGGAGCGCGGCGACGACGGCCATGCCGCTCGAGCCGCCGACGAGCAGCGCCTCCTCGCGGGCGAGCCGGCGCGTCATGGCGAACGACTCCGCATCCGTGATCCGCTCGTAGCGGTCCACGACGGTGGGGTCGAACGTGGCGGGGAGGAAGTCCTCGCCGACGCCCTCCACGTCGTAGCCGTGGATGGGACCGCCGGAGTAGATCGACCCTTCGGGGTCGGCGCCCACGACCGTGACGGCGCCGTCGGAGGCCTGCTTGAGGAAGCGCCCGGTGCCGCTGATCGTGCCGCCGGTACCGATCCCGGCGACGAAGTGGGTGACCGCGCCGTCGGTGTCGCGCCAGATCTCCGGGCCGGTGGTCTCGAAGTGCCCGCGCGGACCGTTCTGGTTCGCGAACTGATCGGGCTTGAACGCCCCCGGGATCTCGCGCGCCAGCCGGTCGGAGACGCTGTAGTAGGAGCGCGGGTCCTCCGGGGGGACGTTCGTCGGGGTCATCACGACCTCCGCCCCGTAGGCGCGGAGCACCGCGACCTTCTCGCCGGCGAACTTGTCCGGCACGACGAAGACCATGCGGTACCCGCGCTCGAGGGCGACGAGCGCGAGGCCGACGCCGGTGTTCCCGCTCGTGGGCTCGACGATCGTGCCGCCGGGCCGGAGCAGGCCGTCCCGTTCCGCGGCGTCGATGATGTTGCGGGCGATCCGGTCCTTGGCGGACCCGCCGGGGTTGAAGTACTCGAGCTTGGCCAGCACGGTCGCGGCGATGCCGTCGGTGACGTGCGTGAGCCGGACGAGGGGGGTGTCGCCGACGAGTTCGGCGACGCTGTTCGCGTATCGCATCGTGAGGTGTCCTGTACGTGGGGCATCCGCCGTGCGGGCGGACGCGGGTCGGTGTGCGGAGAGGAGGCGCGGGGGAACGCGCGAGGATCACTCAGCGACAACAGCGACAGGTCAGCACGGGATCGACCCTACACAACGGCGGGGCGACGCCGCCACATCGGCGTCACCGACCGGAACCGTCGCCCCACGGCAACGGGCCGGTCACGACGGCGCGACCCGGCGCGCGCGACCATTCGCTCCACGAACCCGGGTGCACGCGCGCGTCGATGCCGGCGTGCGCGAGCGCGAGCGCGGTGTGGGCGGCCGCGAGCCCCGACCCGCAGGTCACCACGATCCCGTCCGGCTCGACCCCGGCCCGTGCGAGTGTCCGCCGGATGTGCGCGGGGTCGCGC
>JAEZSU010000199.1 GCA_023421635.1 Actinomycetes bacterium
GACGAGGCCGGGGACGGCGACGCCCACCGCGACCACCCGGTCGCCTGCGAGTTCCCCGGCCCGCCACGCCGCCACCTGTTCGGCGAGGGCGACGACCGCATCCGCCGGCGAGGGCGGGGCGTCGAACGGGATGCGGGCACGCAGCCGCACCGAACGGTCGAGGCCGACGGCGGCCACCGTGAGGGCGTCGACCTCCGGGTTCGCTGCGATCGCGACCACCCCGGGGTTCCCGTGCACGGTGGGCGAGGGGCGCCCGACCCGACGCGACGGATCCGGGTCGGCCTGCGAGACGAGACCGAGCCGTTCGAGCTCGGCGACGAGGTCGGCGATCGTGGAGCGGTTCAGGCCCGTGCGGCCGGTGAGGGTCGCGCGGGGGAGCGGGCCCTCGCGGTGCACCAGCGTGAGGATGCGGGACAGGTTCTGCCGGCGGATGCCGCCCCGGTCGTCCGTGTCCCTCGCGCTCATGCCGCCATCGTAGTATGTTGGGCGCCACAACATATTCGTTGTGCGTCACCGTGCGAAGGAGCCACCCGTCATGCCCACCCCCACTCCCGCCGACAAGTTCACCTTCGGTCTCTGGACCGTCGGCTACAACGGCACCGACCCGTTCGGCGGCCCGACCCGGCCCGCGCTCGACGTGGTGCACGTGGTCGAGAAGCTCGCGGAGCTCGGCGCTTACGGTCTGACCTTCCACGACGACGACCTGTTCGCCTTCGGCTCCACCGACGCCGAGCGGCAGACGCAGATCGACCGGCTGAAGGGCGCGCTCGCCGACACCGGCCTCGCCGTGCCGATGATCACCACCAACCTCTTCTCCGCCCCCGTCTTCAAGGACGGCGGCTTCACCTCCAACGATCGCTCGGTGCGGCGGTTCGCGCTGCGGAAGGTCCTGCGCAACCTCGACCTCGCCGCGGAGCTCGGCGCGAAGACGTTCGTCATGTGGGGCGGCCGTGAGGGCGCGGAGTACGACGCCGCGAAGGACATCCGCTCGGCGCTGGAGCGCTACCGCGAGGCCGTGAACCTCCTCGGCGACTACGTCACCGACAAGGGCTACGACATCCGGTTCGCGATCGAGCCGAAGCCCAACGAGCCCCGCGGCGACATCCTGCTGCCCACGGTCGGTCACGCGCTCGCGTTCATCGACTCCCTGGAGCGGCCCGAGCTCGTGGGCCTGAACCCCGAGGTCGGCCACGAGCAGATGGCGGGCCTGAACTTCGCCGCCGGCATCGCCCAGGCGCTGTACCACGGCAAGCTCTTCCACATCGACCTGAACGGCCAGCGCGGCATCAAGTACGACCAGGACCTCGTCTTCGGCCACGGCGACCTGCACAACGCGTTCGCGCTCGTCGACCTGCTCGAGAACGGCGGCCCGAACGGCGGTCCCGCCTACGACGGCCCCCGGCACTTCGACTACAAGCCCTCGCGCACCGAGGACGAGACCGGGGTCTGGGACTCCGCCGCCGCCAACATGCGCACCTACCTGCTGCTGAAGGAGCGCGCGGCCGCGTTCCGCGCCGACCCCGAGGTGCAGGCGGCGCTCGAGGCGTCCAAGGTCACCGAGCTGGCGCAGCCGACCCTCGGCGCGGGCGAGAGCTACGACGACCTGCTCGCCGACCGCAGCGCCTACGAGGACTTCGACGCCGCCGCCTACCTCGGCGGTCACGGCTTCGGCTTCGTCAAGCTGCAGCAGCTCGCCACCGAGCACCTGCTCGGCGCCCGCTGACCCGTCTCTCACCCCACCCCTTCCGCATCCACTTGCCCTGCATGCACGCCGGAACCCCGGAATCCTGTGCATTCGGGGCAAGTGGAGCGTAGGGGATGCACGAAAGGATGCCGTGATGGCACTCGTTCTGGGCGTCGACTCCTCGACGCAGTCCTGCAAGGTCGTCGTGGTCGACGCGGTGTCGGGCGAGATCGTCCGGCAGGGCCGCGCGAGTCACCCCGACGGCACCGAGGTGGATCCGGCGGCGTGGTGGACCGCGCTGCGGGCCGCGATCGAGGATGCGGGCGGGCTCGACGACGTCGCCGCCTGGGCGATCGGCGGTCAACAGCACGGCATGGTCGCGCTCGACGAGGACGGGCGGGTGATCCGTCCCGCGCTGCTGTGGAACGACACCCGGTCGGCCGGTGCCGCGCGCGACCTCATCGACGAGTTCGGCGCCGAAGCGCTCGCCGAGCGGACCGGGCTCGTCCCGGTCGCGTCGTTCACCATCACGAAGCTCCGGTGGCTGCGGGACCACGAGCCGGAGCACGCGGCGCGCGTGGCCGCGGTGGCGCTCCCGCACGACTGGCTCACCTGGCGCCTACGGGGGTACGGGCCGGCGGGGGAGTCCGAGCTCGGCCCGGAGCTGCATGAGCTCGTGACGGACCGGTCGGATGCCTCTGGCACCGGCTACTGGGATCCTGCGACGGGCGGCTACGACCGCGAGCTGCTCGTCGCCGCCCTCGGACACGACGCCGTGCTCCCGCGGGTGCTCGGGCCGCGGGAGTGGGTCACCGATGCGGCCGGGCGCCGGGTCGGCCCCGGCGCCGGCGACAACGCGGGCGCCGCGCTGGGCGTAGGCGCGGTTCCCGGCGATGTCGTCGTGTCGATCGGCACGAGCGGCACCGTCTTCGCCGTGAGCGAGGAGCGCACCATCGACCCCACCGGCACGGCCGCCGGGTTCGCCGACGCCGACGGCCGGTTCCTGCCGCTCGTGGCCACGCTGAACGCCGCCCGCGTGCTGGATGTCATCGCGCGCCTCCTCGGGGTCGACCACGGCGAGCTGAGCGCGCTCGCACTCTCCGCAGACGCGGGCGCCGGCGGGCTCACTCTCGTGCCGTACTTCGAGGGCGAGCGCACCCCGAACCTCCCCGATGCGACCGCCTCCCTGACCGGGATGACGCTCGCCTCCACGACCAGGGAGAACCTCGCCCGCGCAGCGGTGGAGGGGATGCTGTCGGGACTCGGCGCGGGTCTCGAGGCGCTGCGGAAGCTGGGGGTGCCGCTGCGGCGTGCCCTCCTGATCGGTGGCGGCGCCCAGTCCGAGGCGGTGCAGCGGATCGCGCCGGAGGTCCTGGGCCTGCCGGTCGAGGTGCCG
>JAEZSU010000223.1 GCA_023421635.1 Actinomycetes bacterium
GCTCGCGCAGCGGGGAGGCGACGTCGTGCTCTCGGCCTCGCTCTCGTCTCCGGCGCCCGCCGGGACGCCGGAGGCCACCGACGACGAAGCGGGCGTCCGCGGCTGACCGCGACGCCCGCTCCGGCACCGGCTACCGTGCTGCGGCGGCGTCCGCCGTCTCCAGCGCCCGGTCGATGATCTCCAGGCCCCGGCGCAGCTCGTCCTCCTCGATGATGAGCGGCGGTGCGATGTGCGTGCGGTTGAAGTGGATGAACGGCCACAGCCCCGCGCGCTTGCACGCACCGGCGAACTCGGCCATCGGCGCCGCATCCGCCCCGGCCGCGTTGAACGGCACGAGCGGTTCGCGGGTCTCGCGGT
This sequence comes from Actinomycetes bacterium, assembly GCA_023421635.1. GTDB lineage: Bacteria > Actinomycetota > Actinomycetes > Actinomycetales > Microbacteriaceae > Microbacterium. The sequence goes on from JAEZSU010000223.1 coordinate 358, forward strand.
CCCGGACGAGCTCGACCGCCCAGAACAGGCCGGCCCCGCGCACCTCGCCCACGGACGGGTGCCGCTCCGCCCACGCCTGCAGCGTGGGGGCGACCACACGCTCGCCGAGGTCGCGCACCCGCTCGAGGATCCCGTCGCGGGCGAACACCTCGAACGTGGCGACACCCGCGGCGCACGCCAGCGGATGCCCGGAGTAGGTGAGACCGCCCTGGAACACGCGGTCGTCGAAGAACCGCGACACCTCCGCCGAGATCACGACACCGCCCAGGGGCACATAGCCCGAGTTGACGCCCTTCGCGAACGTGATGAGGTCGGGGACCACGTCGTGGGCCTGGAACGCGAACCATTCGCCCACCCGGCCGAAGCCGACCATGACCTCGTCGGCGATGAGGAGGATCCCGTAGCGGTCGCAGAGCTCCCGCACCCCCTGCAGGTACCCGGGCGGCGGCACCAGCACGCCGTTCGTGCCGACGACCGACTCCAGCACGATCGCCGCGATCGTCCCGGCGCCCTCGAGCACGATCACCTGTTCCAGGTGCGCGAGCGCGCGCTCGCTCTCCTCCTGCGGTGTCGACGCGTGGAAGGCGGACCGGTACAGGTACGGCCCGAAGAAGTGCGCCACCGACCCGTCGCCGGGCTCGTTCTGCCACCGGCGCGGGTCGCCGGTCAGCGTGATCGCGGTCGTGGTGTTGCCGTGGTAGCTGCGGTACATCGACAGCACCTTCCGCCGCCCCGTGAACGCCCGCGCCATCCGGACCGCGTTCTCGTTCGCGTCGGCGCCGCCGTTCGTGAAGAACACCTTCTGGAACGACGGGCCCGCCACCTCGACGATGCGGCGGGCGAGCTCGCCGCGGACATCGTTCGCCATGGACGGCTGGATCGTCGCGAGGCGCCCCGCCTGCCGCTGGATCGCGGCCACCAGGTCGGGATGCTGGTGCCCGAGGTTGAGGTTCACCAGCTGCGAGGAGAAGTCGAGGTAGCGGTTGCCCTGGTAGTCCCAGAACGTCGTGCCCTCGCCGCCGGCGACCGGCAGCGGGTCGATCGCACCCTGCGCGCTCCAGGAGTGGAACACGTGCCCGCGGTCGTCGGCGCGGACGACGGTCTCGGCATCCGTCTCGATCTGAACGGTCATGATTCGCTCCTCGGGGTCAGTGGTTGCTGGGGAAGCCGAGGTCGACCTGCGACTCGCTGGGCTCGGGCCAGCGGGAGGTGACGACCTTGCTGCGGGTGTAGAAGTGGACCGACTCGGGGCCGTAGATGTGCGAGTCGCCGAAGAGCGAGTTGCGCCAGCCGCCGAAGGAGTAGGCGCCGATCGGCACCGGGATCGGCACGTTCACCCCGACCATGCCCACCTCGATCTCGAACTCGAACTGGCGGGCGGTGCCGCCGTCGCGGGTGAAGATGGCCACGCCGTTCGCGAACGGGTTCGCGTTGATCAGCTCGACCGCCTCCTCGTAGGTCTGCACCCGCACGACCGAGAGCACCGGGCCGAAGATCTCCTCGTCGTACACCTTCATGCCGGGGCGCACGTGGTCGACGAGGCTCGTACCGATGAAGAAGCCGTCGCCGTCGAAGCGCTGCTGCGTGCCGTCCACCACGACCGTCGCGCCCTCCGCGGCGGCGCCGGTGACGTAGGTGGCCACCTTGTCGCGGTGCTCGCGGGTGATGAGCGGCCCCATCTCGCTGGCTGGGTCGGTGCCGTCGCCGATGCGCAGCGCGGCCATCCGCTCGGAGACCTTCGCCACCAGCGCGTCCGCCGTCGCGTCCCCGACCGCGACGAGCACCGAGACGGCCATGCAACGCTCGCCGGCGGAGCCGTACGCGGCCGACACCGCGGCGTCGGCCGCGCCGTCGAGGTCCGCATCCGGCATGACCACCATGTGGTTCTTCGCGCCGCCGAGCGCCTGCACGCGCTTGCCGTTCGCGCTCGCGCGCTCGTAGATCGCCTTGGCGACCGGGGTGGAGCCGACGAAGCTGACGGCACGCACCGTGGGGCTGTCGAGGATCGCGTCCACCGCGACCTTGTCGCCGTGGACGACGTTCAGGACACCTGCGGGCAGGCCCGCCTCCTCGAACAGCTTCGCGATGAACAGCGACGCGGACGGGTCCTTCTCGCTCGGCTTCAGCACGACCGTGTTGCCGCACGCGATCGCGGACGCCGCCATCCACAGCGGCACCATCGCGGGGAAGTTGAAGGGCGTGATCGCGCCGACGACGCCGACCGGCTGCTTCACCGAGTGCACGTCGACGCCGCGCGAGACCTGCTCGGAGTGCTCGCCCTTGAGCAGGTGCACGAGACCTGCCGCGAACTCGACGTTCTCGATGCCGCGGCTGATCTCGCCCTTCGCGTCGGAGAACACCTTGCCGTGCTCGCGGGTGATGAGCGGCCCCATCTCGCTGGC
>JAEZSU010000240.1 GCA_023421635.1 Actinomycetes bacterium
AAGCCGCAGCATCCCCCGCGTCGGTGTGGGATCAGGAGAGCTCGGCGAACGTCTCCGCGATCCACTCGGCGGTGAACTCGCCGACGTACTCCAGGTTGTCGATGCCGATGTGCTCGGCGCCGCCCTCCTCCTGGGTGAAGATGCGCAGTTCGCGCTTGGGGGAATTCACGGCGGCCTCGTACTCGTCGTAGGCGTACTTCACCGGGATCTGCCGGTCGCCCTCGCCGTGGGTCACCAGGAACGGCACGGTGATCTTCTCGACGACGCCCTCCAGGCGCATGTTCTTCGTCTTCTCCTGGAAGTCGGCGTCGTCCTTCGCGCCGAACACCCAGTACACGTGGTCCCAGTAGTGGGGGACGGGGTTCTCGCCCTCGCGGCGGCGACGCGCCTCCTGGACGGCGGCCCAGTCGTAGTTCGCGCCCCACGCGACGGCGAGGGCGATGCGCTTCTCGAACGCGGCCGCGCGCGGCACGTAGTACCCGCCGAGGGACCAGCCGCTGAGGCCGATCTTCTTCACGTCGACGTCGAGGTCGGCGGCGTGCTCCTCGACCCAGTCGAGGATGGATGCGGCCCACACCTCGGTGTCGAAGCGGGCGTGCAGATCCCGCATGCGCAGCGCCTCACCCGAACCGGGAGGGTCCATCATGAGGGTGGAGATGCCGCGGCGGGCCAGCTGCTGCGGGAACCCGGAGGTGTACATCATCTCCTTGGTGGAATCGAGGCCGTTCCACATGATCACCAGCGGCTTCGGGCCGTCGCCCGGGGCGCGGTAGAAGTACGCCGGCAGCATGGCGCCCTCGGGGGCGTCGTCGCCCGTGTAGGGCACGTCGACCTTCGTCACCGGGATGCCGCCGAGCTCGACGTGCTTCATGAGCAGGTCGATCGACTTCTGGTACTCGGCCTTCCGGCCCTCCCACTTCGGCGACTGCAGGCGCTCGGCCTGCGAGGTGTAGAGCGCGGCGCGGTAGTAGCGGTCGGATGCGGTGAGCTTCCACCCGCGGGCCTCGTCCTGCTCGGCAGCGGCGATGAGGCGGTCGGCGACGGCCTTCCACGACGAATACAGCAGCTCGGTGCCGACGTCGTCGCCGTTCTGGGACGCCTCGAGCGCCGGACGGGCGGCCTTCTCGACCTCGTCGATGAAACCGCCGTTGTTGAGCGAGGCGACGACCGCCATGCTCCAGACGTAGTTGGTGGGGTAGTACATGTACATGGGAGAGGACTCCTTCTGGCGGACGGGGTCAGTGGCGGATGCCGGTGCGGTCGCAGCGGCGCGGATCGGTCATGCGGGCCCTTGCTGCGCGGGGCGCACCGCCTCCGACAGGTAGGTGGCGACGCCGGACAGGTACTGGCCGCCGTCGACCGAGATCTCCGCGCCGGTCACGTACGCGGCAGCGTCGGAGAGGAGGAACGCCACGACGTTCGCGACCTCCTCCGGCTCGCCGCCGCGGTGCAGCGGCGCGACCTCGATGTTCGCGTCCAGGAACGCGGCGGGTGCGGTCGCGGTCATCTCGGTGCGGATGTAGCCCGGGTGCACGATGTTCACCCGGATGCCGCGGGGGCCGAGCTCGGTCACGCAGGAGTGGGTGAGCCCGCGGACGGCCCACTTGCTCGTGGTGTACGCGGCCGTGTAATGGCCGGTGACGCCCGCGGCGGACCCGATGTTCACGATCGACGACCCCGCGGTCATGAGGGGCAGGAGGGCCTGGATGCCGAGCATCGCCCCGGTGACGTTGATCGCGAGCACCCGGTCCCAGTCCTCGCGGGCGACCTGGCCGATGCGGGTGCGGTGGGTGACGCCGGCGTTGTTGACGAGCCCCTTCACGCGGCGGCCTTCGAGCGAGGCGGCGAGCTCGGCCCAGCCGGCCTCGTCGGTGACGTCGAGGCGGCGGTAGACGACCGAGCCGGGGAGGCCGGCCGCGGCGGCGAGCAGGTCCGGCGCGTCGTCGCGCACGTCGGCGGCGATCACGTCTGCGCCGTTGGCGGCGAGGAGGAGCGCCTCCTCGGCACCCTGACCGCCTGCCGCGCCGGTGACCACGACCAGCGCGCCGGCGAGTCCGGGCAGGGTCAGTGCGGCATCCGCGGTCATCGTGGGCTCCTCAGGGGTCATGCGGACACCGGTCCGGATCGGTCGAGCAGCTCGATGAGGTTGCCCTCGGGGTCGGTCACGAACGCGAACCGCACCCCCGGCTCCGGCGATTCGCCCGGCGGGGTGAGGACGCCGGCACCGGCCTCGACGAGCCGGGCGAAGGTCGCGTCGACGTCGTCCACCCGCAGGCACAGGTGCGCCCAGCCGCGGGCGAGGAGGGCGTCCGGCGGGGTCGTGGCGGCGGGTCGCACCACCACCGAGCCGTGACGCTCGAGCAGCTCGACGGCGACGCCGTCGGGGCCCAGCAGGAACACCCCGCGCAGCCCCAGGGCTGCGATCTCGAACGGGCGTGCGGTGTCGAACCCGAACGCTCGCCGGTACCAGTCCGCCTGCGCGTCGAGGTCGCCGACCGACAGCCCGAAGTGATCGATGTGCATGCCGGCGTCCTCAGTCGCGCGGCCCGTGCAGCATGAGGCCCTCGCGTGCGCCGTCGGGCAGCACGTCGAGCACGTCGTCGCCGAACGCGCCGTCGACGAGGATGAACGCGACCCGCGCGACCGCGTCGGAGCGGTTCGCCCAGGCGTGGTCGGTGCCGCGCTGGACGACGATGTCGCCGGCGCGGGCGGTGACCTCGCTGTCGTCGAGCACCAGGGTGATCTCGCCCTCCAGCACGATGCCGTAGTCGATCGACTCGGTGCGGTGCACCGGCGACTGCAGCCCGCGGTCGTCGAGGTTCCCCGGCAGGAACTCGTTGATCCGGATGCGGGTGCCGCGCGCGGGCGGCGGGACGGTGAGCGTGCCGAGCGTCGGGTCCTCGAACGCCGCTCCGATCACCGCGGGGGATCCCTCGGTCTGCCACACCTCGTGGAAGGCGACGCCGTCCTCGGGCAGCTCCCGGGTCACGGGCACCGGACCGTCGCTGACGACCACCGAGACGCCGTCGGCGTCGTGGCCGGTGACGATCCGGCGGGGGATGCGGAACGCGGTCACGGGGCGGGGACCAGGGCGATGAGCGCCTCGGCCATGACCTTGCCGGGGTTCGCGTCGGGGGTGCCCGGGTTGAGCTCCCAGTGCGCCAGCTGCATCGAGGCGTCCACGACGCCCTTGATGCGGGGGATGCGGCGCTCGTAGAACGCGGCCAGCTGCTGCTCCCAGTCGCCCTCGCCGGTCACGTACTCGGCGAACAGCAGGCTGTCCTCGACGCACTGGGCGGCGCCCTGCGCGATGAGCGGCGGCACGGCGTGCACCACCTCGCCGAGCGCGATGACCCGGCCGCGGTGCCACGGGGCGTCAGCGAAGATCCACTCGATCTCCTGGAAGTTCAGGAAGGTGTCCTCGGTGATCGAGTCGCGCAGGTAGTCGAACGGGCCGTGGAAGTTCTCCATGAGGCGCTTGACCTCCTGCCAGCCCTCCAGCCCGTTCTCGACGCGCTCGGGGCGGCACAGCACGAAGATGTAGCACTGGTCGGGGCTCACCGGGGTGTAGCCGACCTTGTAGGCGCCGCCGTCGTCGACCGTAGGGTAGGCGATGCCGCCGGTCATCTCCGGCGTGCGCGAGGTGACCGCCCGCCAGATCCCGAGGCCGCTCGGGGCGCGGTCGGCGGTGATGCCGAGCGTCGGGCGGGTCTGCGACTTGATGCCCTCGGCGATGACGATGGCATCCCACGTCTCGGTGGTGCCGTCGGAGAGGACCGAGGTGGCGGACGTGTCGCTGCTCTCGTAGGAGGTGAGCTCGAGCCCCAGGCGGATCTCGACGCCGAGCGACTCCGCGCGCGTGACCAGGATCTCGTGCAGGTCGGGGCGCAGCGCGCCGATCGTGGCGGGCAGGTCGTCGCCGCCGGTGCGGGGGGTGGGCATCTCGGCCATCACGCGGCCGTCGGCGAAGTAGAGCGTGACGTGGTTCTCCGCCTGCCCCTTCTCGAGGATCTCGTCGATCACGCCGAGCTCGCGGAACACCCGCAGGGCGTTGCCCTGGATCGTGAGGCCGTGGCCGACGCGGGCCCATGCCTTCGCACGGTCCACCAGGGTCACCGACACCCCGCGCTGTCCGAGCGCGATCGCGGTCGTCAGGCCGGTGAATCCACCGCCGACGACGAGCACCTTCTCAACCGACATCTGTGTCTCCCGCTTCCGGGCGCCGCATCGCGCCCACGGTTCGAAGCTATGGCCATCGGTGCCGGCGTCACCACTCGGCCCGCCCGATGCCAGCTATCGCGGAGGCGGGCTCAGCAGGTCGCGACGCCGTCGGCGACCGCCCGCTCCGCGAGCTCGCGGAACCACGCGTGCGCGGGGTCGTGCGTGTGCGCGGTGTGCCACCACATCCGCAGGATCAGCTCCACCGCGGGGAACGGCGTCGGCACCGCGACGGTGCCGGCCGGCACCGCGTTGCGCTCGGCGAGCCTGCGCGGCACCAGCCCGATGAGGGCGGTGCCGCCGACCACGAGCGGCACCGACATGAGCGTGGAGGTCGTCACGCGTACCTGCGGGTGCAGGTCGAGTTCGTGCATGCGCCGTTCGATGGGCATCGTGTGCGCGCGGCCGAAGTCGCACCGCACCAGCGGGCTCGCCATGAAGTCCGCCTCGGAGATCTCGCCCCCGGCCACCCGGGGGTTGTCGCGGTCCGCGATCACGACGTACTCGTCGCGGAGCACTTCGAACCCCTCCGCGAGGATGCCGATGCCCGGGGTGAGCACGATGAAGTCGTGGGAGAGCAGATGGCGGTCGGCCGCCACCGGCTCCGGTGGCAGCCGCTGGAAGTCGAAGCGCACGCCGGGGGCCGCCGACGAGGCCAGGGCGAACAGCGGGCGCAGCTCGATCGCGGCGTAGTCGGAGATCTGGATGCTGAAGCGCCGGCGGCTCGTCGCCGGGTCGAACACCTCGTCCTGCCCGAGCGCCTGCTCCACGAGCGGCAGCGTCAACTGCACCTGCGGCAGGATCTGCCTCGCCAGCGGGGTCAGCTCGTAGTCGCGGCCGACGCGCACGAGCAGTTCGTCCTGGAAGACGGTGCGCAGCCGCGCCAGCGCGGAGGACATCGTCGACTGGCCGAGCCCGATGCGCTCGCCGGCGTGCGTCACGTTGGCCTCCTCCAGGAGCGCGCGCAACGCGACGAGCAGGTTGAGATCCGGGTCACCGTTCGCCACAGATGCATGGTATCCGTCACGCCACGTGGCTCCCCGCCCGCGGGCCGTCATAGATTCGACGGGTCGCGCGCACCGCGCCGCCCACTGCATCCCCGAACAAAGAAGGTCGACGATGACTGACCGGCTCGTATCCCACCTCCGCTACGCCGCCCTGGCGGTGCCCGACTTCGAGCGGGAGCGTGACTTCTTCGTCCAGCACTGGGGGCTGACCGAGGTGCACGCCGAGGACGGGCTGAGCTACCTGGCCGCCGAAGGCTCCACGGAGCCGTTCATCCTGCGCCTCCGCCGCGACGAGAAGCGGATCGACCTCGCCGGGTTCGGCGTGCGCTCGCGCGCCGACATCCACGCGCTGGCCGACAAGCTCCACGCCGAGGACGTGCAGTTCGTGCACGAGCCCCAGGAGCTCACCGGCTTCGGCGGCGGGTACGGCTTCCGTGTCTTCGACGGCGACGGCCGGGTGCTGGAGTTCTCCACCGGCTACCAGGAGCGCGAGGCCCGCAAGATCCGCGAGCGCGAGCCGATCCCGGCCAAGCTCTCGCACATGGTCTTCAACTCGTCCGACCTGAACCGCACCGCCCAGTGGTACATCGACCACCTGGACTTCACGATCTCCGACTCGCTGGTGCGGCCGGACGGCGTCGACATGATGCACTTCATGCGCTGCAACCCGAACCACCACTCGATCGCCATCGCGACCGGCCCGCACCACTCGCTGCACCACCTCTCGTTCGAGATGCGCGGCATCGAGGAATGGATGCGCGGATCCGGCAAGATCCTGCGCTCCGGCGCCCGGATGATCTGGGGCCCGGGCCGGCACAACGCCGGCGACAACACGTTCGCGTACTTCCTCTCGCCCGCCGGCAACACCATCGAGTACACGACCGAGCTCTCCGTCGTCGACGACGAGACCTGGGTCGCGAACCGGCACGACATCAGCCACCTGGACACGCAGGACCAGTGGGGCACCGCGCAGGAGATGAGCGAACTGGTCGCTCGCGAGTCCTTCAACGACATCGACAAGGGGCTGTTCGTCGCCCCGCCGGTCTGACCGGCGGCGGATCGGACGACGGAGGTGACCATGGGTCGGCTGGACGGCAAGGTCGCGCTGATCACCGGGATCGGCGGGGGCATGGGCCGCGAGGCCGCGCGGCGGTTCGCCGCCGAGGGCGCGCGGGTCGTGGGCTGCGACCTGAACGAGCAGCGGCTTCGCGAGACGGTCGAGCTGGTCAAGGCCGAGGGTGGTGAGATCACCGGGTTCGCACCGGTGGACGCCGGTGACGCCACGGCCGTCGAGGCCTGGATCGACGCCGCCGCCGAGGTCTACGGCGGCGTCGACGTGCTCTACAACAACGCGTCCATCCAGCGCTTCGGCGCGATCGACGAGATCAGCGTCGAGGACTGGGACTTCGCGATCGACATGGAGCTGAACATCGTCTTCTACGCGGTGCGCGCCGCATGGAAGCACCTGAAGGTCTCCGGCGGGGTGGTCGTGAACATCGGCTCGATCGCGGGGATCCGCGGGGTCGAGTTCATGCCGCAGAACGCCCACGGTGCTGCCAAGGCCGGGGTCATCAACCTCACGCAGCAGCTCGCGGTCGAGGGCGGCCCGCACGGCATCCGAGCGGTGTGCATCTCGCCCGGGTTCGTCCAGACACCGGCCACCACGTTCCTCGTCGAGGACCCGCCGCCCGCGCTGAAGGCAACCTGGGACCGCATCCCGCTCGGTCGCGTCGGGCGTCCCGACGACATCGTCAGTGCAGCCGTGTTCCTCGCCTCCGACGAGGCCTCCTGGATCACCGGCGTGAACCTGGTCGTGGACGGCGGCGGCAGCGTGCTCGGCTGACCACCGCACCGGCCGCTCCCCATGTTCACCACGGAGGTTCAACGATGACCCAGACGGCTCCCGCACCCACGGGCAGGCTCGTGACGCCCGCCGACCCCGGGTTCGACGAGGCGGTGCTCGGACGCGTGTTCAACCACCGCCGACCGGCCCGTCGCCCCGACGCGGTGCTGTTCGCCCGCACCGACGAGGACGTCGCCGGCGGGGTGCGCCTGGCCGCCGAACGCGGCTGGCAGGTCGCGGTCCGCTCGGGCGGGCACGCCTGGGCCGCCTGGAGCGTCCGCGACGGCGGCCTGCTCATCGACCTCGGCGACCACCGCGGCATCGACTACGACGAGGCCACCGGCATCGTCAGCGCCACCCCGTCGACCAAGGGTGGCGAGGAGCTGAGCCCCTTCCTCGAGGAGCGGGGCCGGTTCTTCAACGGCGGCCACTGCCCGACCGTCGGCATCGGCGGCTTCCTGCTGCAGGGCGGGCAGGGCTGGAACCAGCGCGGCTGGGGCTGGGCGGCGGAGAGCGTCGTCGCGGTGGACGTCGTGACCGCAGACGGCGAGCTCGTCCGCGCCGACGCGACCCAGCACAGCGACCTGTTCTGGGCAGCACGGGGTGCCGGTCCCTCGTTCCCCGGCATCGTGACCCGCTTCCACCTGCAGACCCGTCCGATCCACGGCGCGCTCGCGCACACGGTGCAGGCGTTCCGGCCGGAGGAGTTCACCGAGGTCATGACGTGGATGTACGAGGTGACCGCCCGCATCCCCGACAACGTGGAGATCGTGGTCGTCGGGCAGCACCTGCCGGACGAGCACGGCGAGCCGGGCGAGCCCGGGTTCGTCGTGACCGGACTCGCGTTCGGCGACGACTTCGCGCACGCGCAGCGCTCCCTCGCGGTGTTCACCGAGAACCCGGCCCTGCCCCGCGCCGTCCTGGTGAAGGATGCGGCGCCCTCCACGCTCGCCGAGCAGCGCGCCGAACAGCTGCGGGCGAATCCCGAGGGGCACCAGTGGCTCAACGACAACATCTGGGTCGAGGGCGATACCGCCGAGATCGTCGAGCGCATCCGTCCGCTGTTCACCGAACTGCCGACGAAGAAGGCCTTCACCATCTGGATGTCGAACACCCCCGTCCGGCCGCTGCCCGATATGGCGTTCAGCCTCCACACCGGCGGGTACGTCGCGACATACTGCTGCTACGAGGATCCGGCCGAGGAGGACGCGAACCGCGCATGGATGCGGCGGCGCTTCGCCGACGCCGAACCGGTCACCGCCGGCCAATACCTCGGCGACAGCGACTTCACCGCCCGGCAACTGAAGTTCATGTCGGACGAGCACTTCGCGAGACTGCAGCAGATCATCGCCGACCGCGACCCCGACGGCCGCTTCGTCCGCTACCTGGCGAAGGACCCCACCACCCTCAACCGCAACCACTGGGAGCTGTGACCATGACCCGCATCCACATCGCCGCCGACTTCGCCGGCTACGACCTCGGCCGTGCCCTCGAGGCCCGCGCCGTCGGCGCAGGCTACGACGTCGTCTGGCACGGCGCCGACGAGCCCGACCAGGGCGACGACTATCCCGTCTACGCGGTGCGCATCGGCACCGCGGTCGTGACCGACCAGGACGCCGGCGTCGACGCGTTCGGCGTGCTCGTGGTCGACGAGGGGTTCGCCGGCGTGATCGCCGCGAACAAGGTGAACGGCGCCCGTGCCGTGCAGGCCGCCTCGCCGCGCGGCGCCGCCACGACCCGCGAGGTCGTCGACGCGAACGTCCTCGTCTTCGAGGGCATCGCGTTCGAGGAGAACGCGTGGCTGACGCTGCACGCCTTCGTCACGACGTCCATGCCGCACGTCGTCGACCACGGCCGCCGCGTCCTGCAGATCGAGGAGTACGAGAACGCGGGCACGATCGAGGGATGGGCGGTGCAGCTCGAGCCCGAGCAGATCGCCGTCCGTCACGAGTGATCCCGCCGTACGATCGCTGCTGACCGCGGCACGATTCGAGGAGGAACGATGACACGCGCAGCGCTGTACGACCGCACCGGTGGCCCCGAGGTCCTGTACGTCGGGGAGATCGCCGATCCCGAGCCCGCGCCCGCGCACGTCGTCGTGCGCGTCCGGGCGGCCGGGCTCAACCCGTTCGACGCGAAGGTGCGGAGCGGCTTCATCCCGTCGCAGGCACCGTTCCCGCGTCGGGTCGGCGCCGACGTCGCCGGGACGGTCGAGGCGGTCGGGGAGGGCGCCGTCTACTGGGACGGCACCCCGATCCAGGTGGGCGACGAGGTGCTCGGCCGCGCCGCCGGCGCCGTCGCCGAGCGCGCGCTCGCACAGGCGGAAGGCATCACGCGCCGCCCCGAGGGGCTGCCGGCAGAGGTGGCCGCGGGGCTGAACATCGCGGCGCTCACCGCGCTGTCCTGCCGGGAGACCGTGCCGGTCGGTGAGGGCGACGTCGTGCTCGTCGGCGGTGCCG
>JAEZSU010000246.1 GCA_023421635.1 Actinomycetes bacterium
CGCGCGGCACTCGCCTGGGACCGGAAGGAACTCGAGACGGTCGGGACGCCCGGTCCCCGCGTCCGGATCGAGGAGCACGAGGTGCCGGTCCCGGGTCGTCCCGCGGTCCGGCTCCGGGTGCACTACCCGCACCCCGAGGGGGTCGTGCCGCCGCCGTCGGCGCCGCCGCTCCCGGCGTGGCTGGCGTTCTTCGGCGGCGCGTTCCGCATCGGCGGCATCGACTACCCGACGACGGATGCGGCCAACCGCCGCCGCGCGCTCGACGCCGGCGTCGTCGTGGTCGCCGTCGCGTACTCGCTGGCGCCGGAGCACCGGTTCCCGACGCAGATCGAGCAGGCCGCCGCCGCGCTGTCGTGGCTGCACGAGCATGCGGCCGAACTGGGGATCGACCCGGACCGCATCGGGGTGATGGGCACGTCGGCGGGCGCCTCCATCGCCGCCTCGCTGACACTTGTGGCGCGCGACCGGCTCCGCATCCCCATCCGGCTGCAGGTGCTCGAGGTCCCCGTGCTCGACCTGACGGGGCGGCACCTCGACTTCCGCGCGAGCCTTGCCCTCGGCATCCCGACGCTCATCGCGCTCCGGGAGCTCCGCTCGGTCGCACGCACCTACCTGCCGCGCAGACAGGACGCGCGGAATCCGCTCGCGTCCCCGATGCGGGCAGCCACGCTGCAGGGGCTGCCCGATGCGACGATCCTCACCGCCGAATACGATCCGCTCCGGGGCGACGGGCGGGCGTACGCGGCGCGGCTGCGCGAGGCGGGGGTCGCGGCGAGCGCCGTGCAGTACCTCGGGGTGACCCACGACGCCGCGATCTTCACCGGTGTGCTCCCGGCGGCGGGCCGCTGGCACCGGGACGTCGTCGCCGCGCTGGCACGACTGCACGAACCCTCGGAGGCGGAGGCGGTTCAGTCGCGCGGCGAGAGCAGGTAGCGGTTCATGGCCGCGGTGAAGTCGGGATCCGAGGGCAGGCCGGAGCCGTCCACCGCGGTGATACCGACCGCGAGCCGGACGCTCGAGAGCAACCAGGCGGCGTCCGCATCGCGGAGGGCCGCGACCGGCAGGGTCTCGTACCCGGTCTCGTAGCCCTGCGCTTCCAGCCAGGCGAACAGGCTGAGCTGGGTGGTGCCGTGGAGGATGCCGGCGCCGGGCTCCGGGGTGACGAACCGGTCGCCGAGGCGGAGCACGAGCGACGAGGTGGGTCCTTCCAGCAGCATCCCGTCGCTGGAGACGTACACGGCGTCGTCCGCATCCCGCCGGTGCGCCTCGCGGATCGCGGCCATGTTCGTGGCGTACGAGAGCGTTTTGGCCCCCAGCAGCAGCCACGGCGCGCGGGCGGGGGCACCGCTGTCGTAGCCGCGGTCGAGGGTGACCACACGGATACCGCGCGCCCGCACGGCGGTGTTGTCGGGGGCGGTGGCGACCGTCACCCACGCCGTCGGGGTGGGCCCGTGCTCGACGCCGCGGCTGAGAATGAGTTTGATCACGCACTCGCCGGGCGGGGATGCGGCGGCCGCCGCCGCGACCGCCTGCCGCCACTGGGTGATGTTGGGCACAGGCAGGTCGCACAGGCGTGCCGAGTGCGCGAGCCGCTCGAGGTGCGCCTCGACCTCCTGCGGGTGCCCGTCGACCACCCCGATCGACTCGAAGATGCCGTCCCCGCGCTGCGTGCTCAGCTCCCCCACGCTCAGGGCGGGGGCCGCCGGGTCGATCGCCGTGAAGGTGTCGGCGAAGTCGGTGCGCGCATCGTCGGATGCGGCGGGGGTGAGCAGGAGCGCGTGACGCCAGGCCATGCCCCGAGCCTAGAGGGCGCCGGCCGTCCACAGGGCTCGGCGCCGCGGGGAATGCCGCCCCCGGACCCTCGGTTACACTGGAACAGCCGGGCCGCAGTAACCCCGGGCTCCATCTTCTGCCGCTTCGAGCGGCCTCGCGCCGAGAGGCGTTTCTGCGGCCCGGTTCTTCTTTGCCCGGCGGCGGTCAGGTGAGCGATTCGCGGCGCCAGAGTCCGGCCGCGGCCGCCAGATCCTCGGCGTACGTCGCGAGCCGCAGCGCCCGGGTGGTGAGCGCCGACGCCCGCTCGGGCTCGGTCTGCTCGTAGTCGTCGGCGACGTGTGTCGCCCCGGCGGACTGGATGCGGCAGAACGCCGCCGCGCGGTCGAGGGCGATCGCGAAGTCGCCCTGGAAGAGCCCGCGCAGGATCATGTCGATGAGGGCGACTAGCTCGTCCGGGCTCGCCGGGGCGGGCGCGCCGACCACGACCTCGTCCGAGGATGCGGTCGCCGTCCGCCCGCGCTCGTACAGCAGCGCCGCAGTGGGTGCGTCGTCGTGGATCATCAGCTGCAGCAGGTACAGCCGCCACAGCGCACCCGGCAGCGACCGTGCCGGCGCACGCGACCAGAGTTCGGCGATGTCGTCGATCCCGTGGTCGTCGGTGAACGCCACGAGCCGTTCGACCACGCCCGCATCCGGGTTCTCCCGCACGCGGGACAGCAGCGCCGCGGCCGTGGAATGCGCGACGCGCGACACCTCCGCCGGATCTTCTGCGGAGAAGAGCCGGTCGAACAGTTCGGCGGGGCGCCGGACCGGTTTGTGGAAGGGCCGGGGGTCGTCTGTCATCGCTTCCCAGGGTACTCGCGAGCGGATCGACGGGATTTTTTCGCGCACGCGTCACATCGGCGTCCCGGATGCCGTCTGCACAGGTGAGGTCGCCGGAGAACCGCTCCGCGACGCACTGAAAGGACACAGAGTGACCGAGACACTCCCCGCCACCGCATCCCGTCCCAAGGCGCTGGCCGTCGCCGCCCTCGTCGTCGGCATCGCCGCCGTGCTGACCGTCTTCTTAGGCTGGGTCGCAGTCGTAGCGGGTGCCGCAGCCCGGGTGCTCGGCATCGTCGCGCTGCGTAAGCGCCAGTCGAAGCCCCTGGCCGTGTCGGGCATCGTGACCGGTGCGATCGGGCTCGTCGGCGGTGCCGCGTTCCTCATCGTCATGTCGCTGCTGCTCGCCGCCCTCACCGCCCACACCGAGGAGATCATCGACGGCTTCGAGTCGGGCGACACCGTGCAGATCCTCGAGGAGCTCGACGCCACCGTCGAGGACTGACCCCTGGACCGGCCCGCCCGATGACTCGGTATCGGGCGGGCCTCAAGAACGTCTCCGGCTCGCGTCACATCCGATGTGCCGGATCCGTCTGAGAACGCGTCAGGGCCGCGACCGCGGCCACCGAGTCTGACCCGAAGGAAGAACCATGTTCATCACCCGTACCCGCACCGTCCGCCTCGTCACCCCGTTCGCCCTGGCCGGCGTCCTGCTGCTCGCGGGCTGCTCCGCAGCCGGTGCCGTCAGCGACGACACCGCGACCGTCGAGGAAACCACGGACGACAGCGTCGAGCCGCCCTACACCGACAACCTGTTCGCCTCGGACGACGCGCTGAACGAGTCGCTGGCTGCACTGTCGGAGCGCCTGGATGCGGCGGCGCCCGATCTCGCCGGCGTCGGTGTCTCGTACTACGGCGACACCGTCAACATCGCACTCGTCGTGCACGACGAGAACGAGACGCCGGAGATCTCGGCGACCGACCTG
>JAEZSU010000249.1 GCA_023421635.1 Actinomycetes bacterium
GTTGAGCGAGGAGCGGAGCGACGAGACGAAACGGGGTGGGCGTTTCGTCTCGCTGCGCTCGCTCGACGACCGGGGGGTGTGCGGCATTTCGGTCGTTGAGCGAGGAGTGGAGCGACGAGTCGAAACGGGGGTGGGGCGTTTCGTCTCGCTGTGCTCGCTTAACGACCGGATGCGTTCGTGGGTCAGTCGACCGTGCGCAGCAGCTCGATGATGCCCTGCAAGTGGGCGCGCGTGGCGGCTTCGGCCGCATCCGGATCGCCTGCGATGACCGCGTCGATGATCGCGATGTGCTCGGGCGCCGACTGCGCGGCCCGGCCGGGGTGGAACGCGAGCCGGAACTGGTGCCGCGCCGACTGGGCGCGCAGCCGCTCCAGCAGCAGCACCGCCGTGGTGTGCCGGCTGAGTTCTCGGACCTCGCGGTCCATCTCCTGATTCAGCCGGGAGTACTCCAGCAGGTCGCCGCGGCCGACCGCGGCCTCGATGTCGGCCCGCAGGGTGCGCAGCCTGCCGGCCGCGGCCTCGTCGACGTGCTCGGCAGCCTTGCGCGCGCAGAGGGACTCCAGGCCCACCCGCACCTCGACGATCTCCACCGCCTCCTCCACCGAGATGGCCCGCACCCGTGCGCCCCGGTTCGGGAGGCGCTCGACCAGCCCCTCGTTGGCGAGGTTCAGCAGCGCCGTGCGCACGGCCGCGCGGGACGTGGCGAACCGCTCGGTCAGGTCGGCCTCGATGAGCCGCTGATGGGGGACGAACTCGCCACTGAGGATCGCGTCGCGGATCTGCTGCGTGAGCTCGGCGGCTGCCGGCGCCGGTGCCGGCTGGTCGATCACGGTCATGCGCCCATCCTCTCGCGATGGCGGTACCGACGTACAGATTGTCGCCGATGTCCGCACCAATCCGAGTAGCATCGGCGGCAGGAACATGCCGCGGCGGCGCTTCGCCACACGGCGCGAGGCTGCGGCATCCTGACATCCGCGCCGTCCGGTGCGGGCAGGGTGACGCACGAAGGAGTGCAGACAGATGACGGTTGCAGACACGTCCGCCGCAGTGCGGACCGGGCTCTTCATCGGTGGGCGGGAACGATTCACCGAGGATGTGCTCGAGGTGCTCGATCCGGCCAAGCCCGGCGTCGTGGTCGGCGAGGCGGCAGCGGCGTCCCCGCAGGACGTGGCGGATGCGGTCGCCGCGGCGAACGAGGCGTACCCCGCGTGGGCGGCACTGGGCGCGGCGGAGCGGGCGCGGCTCATGGCGGAGGCGATCAAGGGCATCGCCGACGACCGGGATGCGGACGCCGCGATCCTGTCGCAGGAGAACGGCAAGGTGCGCTTCGAGGGGTGGGTGGACGCGCTCGTGTTCGAGCTGCGCTGGAACCTGGCGCTCATGCTCGCCGACGAGGTGGAGAAGGGGCACACCCTGCCGGTCGTGCCCGGGGCGATCCCGGTCTCGACCGAGGTCGCGTACCAGCCGCTCGGCGCGGTCACCCTGATCGTGCCGTTCAACTGGCCGATCGCGATCCTGGGTGCGGCGCTGCCGCACGCACTGCTGGCGGGCAACACCGCGATCGTGAAGCCGCCGCCCTCCGCGCCGCTGGCGACGACCCGCGTGGTGCAGCGGGTGGCGGAGAAGCTGCCGCCCGGGGTGCTGAACGTGGTCACCGGCCGCGACCAGGACATGGCGGGCCTGATCCAGAACACCGACATCGCGAAGGTGTGCTTCACCGGCAGCGTCAACGGCGGCAAGCGGATCATGGAGATGGCGTCGAAGACGCTCACCCGGGTGACGCTCGAGCTCGGCGGCAACGACGCGGCGGTGTTCCTCGAGGACGCGATCCTCGACGACACGCACCTCGACCGGCTGTTCGCCGCGATCTACGACACCACCGGGCAGATCTGCATGAACGCCAAGCGCGTGTTCGTGCACCGTTCGCGCATGGACGAGCTCGTCGCGGGCCTCGAGGCACGGCTGGAGAAGACCGTGCTCGGGTACGGGCTCGATGAGGGCACCACGATGGGCCCGCTGCACCAGGGCGCCCAGAAGGCGTTCGTGGACGAGCTCATCCAGGAGGCCAAGGACGCCGGTGCCGACGTCCGCGAGTTCGGCGAGCTGCCCGGCGGCGACCTCGCCGGCGGCAACTTCGTCCGTCCCGCGATCGTGGTGGACCCCGACCTGTCGCTGCGGGTCGTGACCCAGGAGCAGTTCGGTCCCGTCATCCCGGTGATCCCGTTCGACACCGAGGACGAGGCCGTGCGCCTGGCCAACGACACCTGGGGCGGGCTGTGCGGCTCGGTGTGGACCGCATCCCCCGAGGCTGCGAACCGCGTCGGCTCGCAGCTCGTCTGCGGCTACGTCTGGGTCAACGACCACGGCGCCACCCGCCTCGACCTGCGCGCCCCCTTCGGCGGCATGAAGCAGTCGGGCATGGGCCGCGAGCAGGGCATCGAGGGCGTCCGCGCGTTCCAGGACACCCGCTCGATCGCCACGATCGACCCCGACGCCCTCGCCGCGATGGCCCACTGATCCCGCTGCGCCCCGCGGCGCGGCTTCCCTGACCGCGAGTTCGCATCTGGGCGCCGAGACTCTGGGGAGAACCCAGGGTCTGGGCGCCCAGTCCCCATCTCGCGGTCAGGAGCCCCGGGGCCGCGGTCAGGCGTAGCGGGTCATCGCCTCGCGGACGCGGGAGAAGGATGCGTCGACGTCGCCCAGCATGTTGGGGTGCGTGAAGGCGAAACGGTCGCCGTTGCGGACGGCGCGGAGCACGATCGCCCCGGCCTCCTCCGGCTCGATCCACATGCCGTCGTCGGTGATCTTCTGCGCGATGTCGAAATCGACGAGCTTGCCGGAGGATCCCGCGGGGCGGTTCCGCAGGCTGTCCTTGATGTTCGAGCGCACGGCGCCCGGATGCAGCACGGTGATCCCGACGCGGTCCCCATCGGCCTCGAGCTCGGTCGCGATGGTCAGGCTCAGGCCCTCGACGGCGGCCTTGCTCGCCACGTACGGCGCGTAGCCGGGAGGCGTGAAGAACCGCGACATCGAGGCGGTGTTCACCATCCACGCGCCGTCCGGGTTCGCGAGCAGTGCCGGCAGGAACGCCTGGATGCCGTGCACGACGCCCATGAGGTTCACGTCGAGCACCCAGCGCCAGTCCTCCAGCGTCAGCTCCTTCGCCGACGCCTTCGGCCCGACGCCGGCGTTGTTCACCACGAGGTCCACGCGGCCGTACTCGTCCAGCATCCGCGCCGCCAGCTGCTGCAGGTCCTCCGCGGAGGTGACGTCGACGGCGTGCGCCGCGTAGCCCTCCGCCCGCACCCGCTCGAGTGCGGCCTGGTCGCGGTCGGCGATGACCACCGTGGCGCCGGCCCCGCGGAACGCCTCCACGATGCCCTTGCCGATCCCGCTGGCCCCACCGGTGACGACGGCGACCCTGCCGTTCCAATCCTTGATGCCCTCCATCGGACCTCCCTTTCGTGCCTTCTCGTATTGTGTCGCCGACCGGGATGCGGGGAGGTCTCACATTGCGCCACCGCCGGGGTGCCGCCGTCTCAACCTGATAGCTGTCGCCACCCCCGGCCGCTCCTACCGTGGACCGCATCGGCGCACGCGAGCGTCGCTGCGTCACCGTAAGGAGCACACATGCACATCGGCCTGAACTTCGGCTTCGGGAAGCTGGATCCCGAGGTCACCGACCACGACGTCTACCGGAGCGAGACCGAGCTCGCCGTGATGGCCGAGTCGCTCGGCTACGACAGCGTGTGGGCGGTGGAGCACCACTTCAGCGACTACGCGTTCTGCCCGGACAACCTGCTCTGGCTCGCCCACATCGCCGCGCGCACCTCCACCATCCAGCTCGGCACCGGTGCCGTGATCCTGCCGTGGAACACGCAGCCCATCCGGGTGGCGGAGAAGCTCCTCATGCTCGACCACCTCTCCGAGGGCCGCGTGCTGTTCGGGATGGGACGCGGGCTGTCCCGCAAGGAGTTCGTCCCCTTCGGCATCCCGCTGGAAGAGACCCGAGAGCGGTTCGACGAGTCCTCCAAGATGATCATCGAGGCCATCGAGACCGGCTACATGCTGGGGGACGGCCCGTTCTTCCCGGTGCCGCGCACCCAGCTGAAGCCCGGCCCGTTCGCCCCGTGGGGCGACCGGCTCTACACCGTCGCAGGATCCCACGACTCGATGGTCTCGGGCGTGCACAACAAGTGCCGGCTGATGTCGTTCATCCTCCGGCCGGTCGACAAGATGCGGCCGACGTTCGACGCGTACCAGGACTACTACCGCGAGGTGTGGAACGAGGAGGCGCCCCCGGTGGCGCTGAACGTGGCGATGTACTGCAACGAGGACGAGCAGGCCGCGCTCGAGGGCATGTACGAGTACGTCGGCAACTTCTTCGAGGCCAACGTCGACCACTACGAGATGGACGGCGTGCACTTCGCGAACACGAAGGGCTACGAGCGGTACGCGGACAACGCCGCCGTCATCCGCGACAAGGGCGTCAGCAAGGCCGGCCGCGACTACGCGGACGCGGCCCTGTTCGGCACCCCGCAGCAGATCCTCGACAAGATCGTCTGGATCCAGGAGCAGATGGGCACGTTCGAGCTCGTCCTGCAGCCCTCGTTCGGCGGGATGACGCACGAGACCGCCCGCAAGAGCATCGAGCTGTTCGCCACCGAGGTCATGCCGAAGGCCAAGCAGCACTACGACGCTGCGGTCGCCGTCGCCGGATGATCACACCGTCTGCCAGGCGCCGCGGCGCCCGGCAGACGGCTCACGTGAAATCGATCACGACACCGGCGCGGAGGCCGCCCGCCGCGACGCGCCGGTGCGCGTCGGGCGCGGCCTCGGGTGCGAACCGCTCCACCGGGCGCGTGAGGTAGCGCGGGTCGGTGAACTGCTCGAGCCGGCTGCCCGAGTGCCATTCCGCGGGCACCATGACCGGTGCCACCCGCACGGGGCAGTCGTCGGGGCC
>JAEZSU010000254.1 GCA_023421635.1 Actinomycetes bacterium
CTCCAGGCGTGCATCTGAGGCAAGTCGACAGGAGGGGTGCGGCGGCGGAGACGTCGTTGCCGCAGCGGCACGACGGCGGGGGCGCGGAGACGCGGGGGCGGCGGAGACGCGGGGGCGCGGAGACGCGGGGGCGGGGGCTAGCGGCGGTCGATGTCCTCGCCGGACCACAGGTCGCCGCACTCCACGCGGACGGCACCCTGCGCGCGGAGGTACGACCCCGCGCCGCGATCACCGGTGAGCGCGGCCGCGAGCGGTGCCCAGTGGTCACGGCCGATGAGCACGGGATGCCCGGGCCGCCCGCCGTACTCGGCCTGCGCCAGCGCATCGGGCGCCGAATGTGCGCGGATGCGGGCGACCGCCGCATCCGGGAGGTCCGGGGTGTCCACGGTCACGACGATGAGCGCCTCGGCATCCGTTCCCTCGGCCGCGCGGAGGCCGGCACGGACGGATGCGGCGAGCCCCTCGGACCAGTCCGCCACCCGCACCGGCGTCGCACCTGCGGGAACGAGCGCGGTGACCTCGTCGGCCGCCGCGCCCACCGCGACGAAGACCGGGTCGCAGCCTGCTGCCTGCAGGGTCGCGACCGCGAGCTGCACCCACGGCACGCCGCCGGCGTCGCGGGCGAGCCCCTTGGGGCCGCCGAAACGCGTGCCCGCACCGGCGGCGAGCACGAGTCCTGCGGTCTGCGCGCGCCCGGGTGCCATGATCGCGTCAGCGTAGCGTGCCTGAAACACACGCCGACTACCGTGTCGGCATGCTCGAACTGGCCGCCGACCTCCTCCCGCTGCTCCGCGCGGGCGAGACGGTCGCGGTCGTCACGGTCGCACGGGTCGCCCGGAGCGCCCCCCGCGGCGCGGGCGCGGCGATGGCGGTCACCCGCGACGCCCGGGTCATCGGGTCGATCTCCGGCGGGTGCGTGGAGTCGGATGCGGTCACCCTCGCCGTCGCCGCACTCGCACGCGACCGGGGCTCGAAGTCCCGGCTCGGGTTCAGCGACGAGCAGGCGTTCGCCGCCGGGCTCGCGTGCGGCGGCTCGATCGACGCGGTCATCAGCGTGCTGCATCCGTCGGACACGGCCGTGCTCGCCGCGCTCGAGGAGGCCGCGGCCGGACGACGAGCCTCGGTCGCGGTCGTCGCATCGGGCGAGGCCGTCGGGAACGTGGTCGACCCCGTTCTGCTGGACGACCCTCCGCCGGGCGCGGAGACCTGCATGCTCCGTGAGGCATATGAGGGGGCGGACGTGCTCCTCATCCGCTCGGCGCCTCCCGCTCGCCTCATCCTCCTCGGTGCCGGCGAGCATGCGGCCGCGCTCTGCCGGGTCGGTTCCGCCGCCGGATTCGCCGTCACCGTGTGCGACGTCTGGGAGCTGCTCGTCACCCGCGAACGCTTCCCGGCGGCGGCGGACCTCGTCACCGCGATCCCCGCCGACCATCTCGCCTCACTGGGCGACGACGACATCGACGACCGCACGGCCGTCTGCGTCCTTACGCACGACGTGCGCCTGGACATCCCGGCGCTGCGCACCGCGCTCCGGATGCCGGTGGGCTTCGTCGGCGCGATGGGCGCCCGCTCCACCGTCGCCCGTCGCGCCCAGCTGCTCCGCGAGGAGGGCGTCACCGAGCAGGAGCTCGCCCGCCTGCACTCCCCGCTCGGCCTCGACCTCGGCGGGGCGAGCCCCGAACACACGGCGATCGCCGTGCTCGCCGAGATCATCGCCGTCCGGAACGCGCGGAGCGGCCGCCCGCTCCGCGACGGCGCCGGCCCGCTGCATCCCGGCGCGTCCGCATCCGACACACCGTCGATCGCCGCGAACGCCTGCGCCCTCGGCTGAGCATCCGTGTCGCAAGCGGTGCTCCCGCGAGTGCGCACTCGTTTCGCGAGGGTGCATCCGATCGGGTGTGCGCTCGCGAAACGGATGCGCACTCGGGGCGGCACTGGCGCCGCAGGCCTCCGCGCCTGAGCCGGCGCCGTCACACGGCTCGTGTACCCTCACCAGCGCGTGTCCTATCACCATGAGCATCCGCTCAGGGCGGGGACTGCGACGACACCCTCGTCTCAGCACCCACCAAGGAGGTAGGTCCATGTCCACACCCGTCGACAAGTCCCAGGTCGGCCGCGACGCGCGGCAGTACCACATCGGCATCGCGCCCGGCGAGGTCTCCACCGTCGCGCTCCTGCCCGGCGATCCCTTCCGCGTGCCGTTCGTCGCCGAGTTCCTCACCGACGTGAAGGAGGTCGCGCACAATCGCGAGCACCGCACCATGACCGGCTGGTACAAGGGCCGGCTGATCACGGCGACCTCCACCGGCATGGGCTGCCCGTCCACCGCGATCGCCGTGGAGGAGCTCGCCCGCGTCGGCGTCACCTCGTTCATCCGCGTCGGCAGCTCCGGCGCGCTGCAGCCCGGTATCGAACCCGGCGACCTGCTGGTGAGCGAAGGCAGCTTCCGCAACGACGGCACCACTGACGCATACCTGCCGAAGGGCTTCCCCGCCGTTCCCGACCTCGCCCTCACCGCATCCCTCGACCGGCATGCGAGACGGATCGCCGCGGCGGCCGGCACGAAGTCGTTCACCGGCATCAGCGTGAGCGACGACGCGTTCTACGCCGAGACCCCGGAGTGGATCGATCAGCTCAACCGCATGGGCATCCTCAACGTCGAGATGGAGGCGTCCGCGATGTACATCGTCGCCCGCCTGCGCGGCCTGCGCGCCGGGATGGTGTGCGCGTGCTCGAGCAACCTCGTCGATGGCACCTCGCTCTACGACCACAAGAACACCGCGCTGAAGGACGGCTGGATGCGGTCGATCGAGGCCGCGCTCGAGACCGCGGTCGAACTCGAGCTGTAACCCCCCAACCCCCGCGAGCGCGCAGCCGTTTCGCGAACGCTTCTCCGATCGGATGCGCGTTCGCGAAACGGGTGCGCACTCGGGGCGGGCGGCAGCGGGATGGGCGGCAGCGGGATGCGGGGACCCGGCGACCCGGCGACGCAGCGGTGTGCGGCACCGGTAACACCCGCGAAACCTCGGCTTGCTTGACTGCAAGTGTTCGTGCCGTCAACATTCGGGAGGTCTCGTGGACATCACGACCGTCGCGAGCTACCGGACTGCCCGGACCCGTGCCGACCTCGCCCTCGGCCCGGGCGAAGTCGTGCTCGCCGGCGGAACCTGGCTCATGAGCGAACCGCAGCCCGACGCCACCGGGTTCGTCGATCTCACCCGCCTCGGCTGGGACGAGCTCGCCGTCTCCGACGCAGGCCTGCGCATCGGCGCGACCTGCACGATCGCCCGCCTCGTGGCCTGGGCCCGTGACGAGGCGCCCGCCGACTGGCGTGCGGCATCGCTCGTGCCGGATGCCGCGAACGCACTGCTGGCATCCTTCAAGATCTGGAACACCGCCACCGTGGGCGGCAACATCTGTCGTTCCTTCGCGGCCGCGGGCATGGTCTCGCTCGCGGCGGCACTCGACGGGACCGTCGAGATCTGGACCCCCGACGGCGGTACGCGCACCCAGGCCGTCGCCGACTTCGTCACCGGCAACGGCACGAACACGCTGGCCCACGGCGAGGTGCTCCGGGCCGTGCACCTTCCCGCATCCGCCCTCCGGTCCCGCGCGCTGCTGCGCAAGATCGCCCTCGCCGAACTCGGCCGCTCCGGCGCCGTGGTCACCGGACGCGTCGACGAGGACGGCTCGAGCGTCTTCGTCGTCACCGCCGCGCCGCTGACCCCGACCGTGCTGCGCTTCGCCGCGCTCCCCGCGGCGGACGAGCTCGCCGCCGCCGTCGCCGCGGCATCCGGGTATTACACCGACCCGCTCGGCTCGGCCGACTGGCGGCGGGGCGTGAGCGGGGTGCTGGCGGAGCGGATCCGAGCAGAGCTGGAGGCGGACGCGTGAGGTTCGAGGTCAACGGGACGCCGGTCGACGCGGAGCCGGCCGCCGGACAGTGCCTGCGCACGCTCCTGCGCGAGCAGGGCCACACCGAGGTGAAGAAGGGCTGCGACGCCGGCGACTGCGGCGCGTGCAGCGTGCTCGTCGACGGCACGCCCGTGCACTCCTGCATCATCCCCGCCGTACGCGTCGAAGGCCGCGCCGTCACCACGGCCGCCGGACTCGCACCGGGCGACGACCTGCATCCGGTGCAGGAGGCGCTCATCGAGCACTTCGGGTTCCAGTGCGGGTTCTGTACGCCGGGCATGAGCGTCACCGCATCCACCCTCTCCGCCAACGACCTCGACGACCTCGACCGGCGGATGAAGGGCAACCTCTGCCGCTGCACCGGGTACCGCCCCATCAAGGACGCCATCCGCGAGTCCGTGCTCGGGCCGATCCGCGAGACCGGACCGGGGTGCGGGAACGGGTCCGGATGCGGCACCGGCCACGGTGTCGGCGCATCGGTGCGACCCGAGGCGGGGCGCCGGATCGTGCAGGGCACGGAGCCGTACACGTTCGACGGCGGCACCGACGACGACCAGCCCTGGTCCGGGACCGCGCTCACGCTCAGGGTGGTGGCGCGCCCGCACGCGCACGCCCGCATCCGCGCCATCGACACCTCCGAAGCCCTTGCCGTGCCCGGCGTCGTCGCCGTCCTGACGCACGAGGACGCCCCGCGCACCCGGTTCTCCACAGGCCGGCACGAGCACCGGGAGGACGACGCCGACGACACGCGCGTCCTCGACGACACCGTGCGGTTCATCGGGCAGCGGGTCGCAGCGGTCGTCGCCGAGACGGCGGCGGCGGCGGATGCGGCCTGCCGCCTCGTCCGCGTCGACTACGAGGTGCTGCCCGCGGTGTTCGATCCGGAGGAAGCACGCAGCGGCGGGGCACCCGTCATCCACCCCGGTCGCACGCCGGAGGACCGGGTCGACGACGCCGAACGCAACGTCCTGCTGTCGTTCCAGGAGGCCCACGGCGACGACGTCGAAGCGGCGCTCGCACAGAGCGCCGTGACCGTCGGCGGCACCTGGCAGACCTCGCGGGTGACGCACGCCCAGCTCGAGACGCACGGGTCGATCGGATGGCTCGACGACGACGGCCGGCTCGTCATCCGCTCCTCGACGCAGGTGCCGTTCCTCACCCGCGACGAGCTGTGCCGTGTCTTCGACCTCGACCGCTCCCGGGTGCGGGTGTACGCCGCCCGGGTCGGCGGCGGGTTCGGCGGTAAGCAGGAGATCTTCACCGAGGACCTCGTGACGCTCGCGGTCCTGCGCACCGGACGCCCCGTCGCGTACGAGTTCTCACGCACCGACCAGTTCCAGCGCGCCGCGCTCCGGCATCCGATGCGCGTGTCGGTCCGGCTCGGGGCGGACACCGACGGGCTGCTCACCGCGATGGCCGTCGACGTGCTGAGCGACGCCGGCGCGTACGGCAACCACTCCCGAGGCGTGCTCTTCCACGCGGTGTCCGAATCCACGCACATCTACCACGTGCCGAACCGCCGGATCGACGCGGAGGCCGTCTACACGAACAACGTGCCCTCGGGAGCGTTCCGCGGGTACGGCCTCGGCCAAGTCATGCTCGGTGTGGAATCCGCGATGGACATGCTGTCCGAGCGACTCGGGATCGACCCGTTCGAACTGCGCCGGCGGAACGCCGCGCGTCCGGAGCACGGCGACCTCGGCAACGGGCTGGTCTGGGGCAGCCACGGCCTGGACGAGTGCCTCGACCTCGCCCGCGACGCGCTCGCGCGCGGCAACGGCGAGACCGCGCCCGAGGGGTGGCTGGTCGGGGAGGGGATGGCGGCGGCGATGATCGCCACCATCGCACCGTTCGGCCACGTGTCCCGGACCCATGCGACGCTCCGCGCCGACGGTACCTACCTGCTGCAGGCCGGCACCGCGGAGTTCGGCAACGGCACCTCGACCGTGCTGCGCCAGATCGGCGCGACGGTGTTCGGCGTCGGGTTCGACCGGCTGCAGCTCTGGCACGCGGACACCGATGCGGTCGCCCACGACACCGGCGCATTCGCATCGACGGGCATCACCGTCGCCGGGAAGGCGTTGTATGCCGCGTGCAGCATGTTGGCGTCCCGGATGCGGCGGATCGCCGCGGAACTCACCGGCACCGCACCGGACGACGCGCAGGTCACGGCGGACGGCGTCGTCACCCCCGCCAGGACGGTCTCCTTCGCGGAGGTCGTCGCAGCGGCACCGGAGGCCGAGCTCGGCCCGGAGGGGCTCACCGCCGACGGCAGCGAGCTCGGCGACATCCGCTCACTCGCGTTCAACGTGCACGCGGCGCGCGTCGCGGTGGATCCGGACACCGGCACCGTCCGCATCCTCCAGTCCGTCCAGTCCGCGGACGCCGGCGTGGTCATGAACCCGGCGCAGGCGCGCGGGCAGGTCGAGGGCGGCGCCGCGCAGGGGATCGGCAGCGCGCTGTACGAAGAGGTGATGACGGACGGGGCGGGCAAGGTCACCACGCCGGTGTTCCGCACGTACCGGGTACCGCAGTTCGCCGACATCCCCACGACGGAGGTGTACTTCGCCTCGACCGAGGATGCGGTCGGGCCCTTCGGCGCGAAGCCGATGAGCGAGAGCCCCTACAACCCCGTGGCGCCCGCGATCGGCAACGCGATCGCCCGCGCGCTGGGCGTGCGGCCGTTCGAGCAGCCGTTCAGCCGTGACCGCGTGTGGCGTCTCGCGCAGCAGCGCTGACCCACCGTTCACCCGTCACGACCGCGTGTGTCGGCGCGCGCGTGTCAGCACTACCCTCCCGTTCATCCGTCACGAATACGGCGTCCGCATCGCACACACCCCGCATTCGCGACGGGTGAACCTGGGGATCCGCGGCGGCGGTGCGGCGGGGGCGGCGCGACGGGTGCGACCCACCGTTCATCCGTCACGGATGTGGGGTCCGCACCGCACACACCCCGCATTCGCGACGGGTGAACCC
>JAEZSU010000294.1 GCA_023421635.1 Actinomycetes bacterium
CGTCCGCGCCTTGGCCGATCTCGCGCGCGAGGTCGTCGGGATCGTCCGGGCCGAGGGGCGGCTGCGCATCGTCGGGATCACCGGCTCGAACGGCAAGCCGACCACGAAGAACCTCCTCGCCCGCATCCTCTCCGGCGAGGGTGAGACGGTCGCACCGCGCGCCTCGTACAACAACGAGGTGGGAGCGCCGCTGACGATGCTGCGCGTCACCCGCGAGACGCGCTTCCTGGTCAGCGAATTCGGCGCCAGCGCCCCCGGCGAGATCGCGCGGCTGGCGGGACTCGTGCATCCGGACGTCGGCGTCGTGCTCATGGTGGGTCTCGCCCACGCCGGCGGCTTCGGCGGCATCGAGGCGACCTTCCACGCGAAGTCCGAACTGATCAAGGCGCTCCGGCCCGGCGGCCTCGCGGTCCTGAACGCCGACGACCCGCGGGTGCGTCGCATGGCACCGATCGCCGAGGCCAACGGGTGCGACGTGCGCTGGTTCGGTCGGGATGCGGCTGCCGCCGTCCACGCGGACGGCATTGAGGTCACCGCTTCCGGCACCACCTTCACCGCCACGGTGGACGGCGCCGCCTCCCCGGTGCGCCTGCAGGTGCTGGGCGAGCATCACGTGATGAACGCCCTCGCCGCGATCGCCGCCGCCACCGCACTCGGCGTGGCACCGTCCGACTGCGTCGAACGCCTCGGGACGGTGGAGATCGCCGAGCGCTGGCGTATGCAGCCGCTCGGCTCCGAGCGCGTCCGCATCATCAACGACGCCTACAACGCCAGCCCCGACTCCATGGCCGCGGCGCTGCGGACCCTCGCCCAGATCACCGGCCCCGGCGAACGCGCCGTCGCCGTGCTCGGCGCGATGGGCGAGCTCGGCGAACAGGCGGGGGAGGAGCACGACCGGATCGGCGAGCTCGCGGTGCGCCTGCGCATCCCTCGCATCGTCGTGGTCGGCCAGGAGGCGCGCCGCCTGTACCTCGCCGCGATCGCCCAGGGCTCCTGGAGCGACGAGGCCGTGTTCTTCGCCACCGCCGACGAGGCCTACGACTACCTGCTGGGCGAACTGCGCGACGGCGACCGGGTGCTGGTGAAATCCTCCAACTCCGTGGGGCTGCGGTTCCTCGGCGACCGTCTGGGAGAATCGTTCTCGTGAGATCCCTCCTGACAGCCGCGGCGATCTCGCTGGCGTTCACGCTCTTCCTCACCCCCGTCTTCCTCAGGCTGTTCCGCAAGTGGGGCTGGGGGCAGGTCATCCGCACCCCCGAGGACATCCACAACCCCAGCCACGGCGCGAAGCGCGGCACGCCCACCATGGGCGGCACGATCTTCATCGTCGGCTCGCTCGTCGGCTACTTCATCGGCAGCTACGCCGGCGGCAACCCGCCGACGATCTCCGGACTCCTCGTCATCTGGATGATGGTCGGGTTCGGCCTGGTCGGCTTCATCGACGACTACATGAAGGTGCGGCGGCAGAACAGCCTCGGCCTGAGCGGCTGGCGCAAGGTCGCCGGGCAGATCATCGTCGTGGTCATCTTCGGGATCGTCGCGCTGAACTTCCCGAACGCCGACGGGCAGACCCCCGCGAGCCCCTACGTGTCGCTGTTCCGCGACATCCCGGTGCTGTGGTTCATGGCGTTCGGTGCGGTCATCGGCTGGATCCTCTACCTGCTGTGGATCGCGTTCATCGGCGTCGCCTCCTCCAACTCCGTCAACGTCGCGGACGGACTGGACGGCCTGGCCGCCGGGTCCGCCATCTTCGTCACCAGCGCACTCGCGCTCATCGCGTTCTGGCAGTTCAAGCAACCCTGCGATCTCGCGGCCCTGGAACAGGGCCTGCAATCCGCGTGCTACCAGACCAGGGATCCGTTCGACCTGGCGATCATCGCGGCCGCCTTCATCGGCGCGCTCGTCGGATTCCTCTGGTGGAACGCGCCGAAGGCCCAGGTGTTCATGGGCGACGTCGGCTCCATGGCGATCGGCGGCGTGATCGCGGCACTCGCGATCCTCACCCGCACCGAGCTCCTCCTCGCGCTCATCGCGGGCGTCTACGTCATCGCATCCGGCTCGGTCATCCTGCAGCGGCTGTACTTCAAACTCACGCGTGGCAAGCGGCTGTTCCTCATGAGCCCGCTCCATCATCATCTGGAGATGCGCGGCTGGCCGGAGATCACCATCGTGGTGCGGATGTGGATCATCGCGGGCCTGCTCGCCCTCGCCGGCGTCGGCCTCTTCTACGTGGAATGGCTCGTGCGCGCATGAGCCGGCTCGACGCACTCGACAGCTGGCGTGCCGACTGGCGGGGCCTGCGGGTCGTGGTCCTCGGGCTCGGGGTCACCGGGTTCTCGGTGGCGGACACGCTCGCCGAGCTCGGCGCCGACGTGCTCGTGGTCACCGAACAGGCGGAGCAGGAGTACGCCAGGCTCCTCCCGGTGATCGGCGCGACGCTGTACACGGGCCCGCTCGACGTCGTCCCGGAGGAGCTGCGAGCCCATGACCCCGAGGTCGTCATCGCCTCGCCCGGGTTCCCGCCGACCCACCCCGTCATCGCGTGGGCGACGGATGCGGGCGTGCCGCTGTGGGGCGACATCGAACTGGCCTGGCGGGTCCGCGACAAGGTCGTGCGCCCCGACGGCACCCCCGCGGACTGGATCCTGATCACCGGGACCAACGGCAAGACGACGACGACGCAGCTGACGGCGACCATGCTCCGCGAGGGCGGTCTGCGCGCGGCGCCCTGCGGCAACATCGGCGTTCCGGTCCTCGACGCGGTGCGCGACCCCGCCGGCTTCGACGTGCTGGTCGTCGAGGTCTCCAGCCACCAGCTCTGGTACCTGGGGCAGAGCGACGCCGCAGTCTCGCCCCTGGCGAGCGTGTGCCTGAACCTCGCGCCCGATCACCTGCAGTGGCACGGGAGCTTCGAGGCGTACCGCGACGCGAAGGCCGTCGTGTACCGCAACACCCGCGTCGCCTGCGTGTACAACAAGGCGGACGAGGCGACGCTGCGCATGGTGGAGGATGCGGACGTCGTCGAGGGCGCGCGTGCCGTGGGCTTCGACCTGGGCGTTCCCGGCCCGAGCGACCTGGGCGTCATCGAGGGGATCCTCGTCGACCGCGCGTTCCTCGAGGAGCGCCGCACCTCCGCCCTCGAACTCACCACGGTTGCGGAGCTCGCCGAGGCGGGCCTCGCAGCGCCGCACGTGGTCGCCAACATCCTGGCGGCGAGCGCGCTGGCCCGTGCCGCCGGCGTGGCACCCGCCGCGATCCGTTCCGCGCTCCACACCTTCCGCCTGGACGCGCACCGGATCGAAGTCGTCGCGACCATCGACGGCATCACCTGGGTCGACGACTCCAAAGCCACCAACCCCCACGCCGCCGCGTCCTCGCTCGCCGCCTTCCCCGGCGCCATCTGGGTCGTCGGCGGGCTGCTGAAGGGGGTCGACGTCTCCGAGCTCGTCGCCGCCCGCGGCCCCGCCGCGAAGGCCGTCGTCGTCATCGGCGTCGACCGCGAACCGATCACCGCGGCGTTCGCGCGACACGCCCCCGACGTCCCGCTGTTCGAGGTCGACGACGCGGAGACTGAAGACGTCATGGCACGGGTCGTGGAACTGGCCCTCGGTGTCGCGAACGACGGTGACGTGGTCCTCCTCGCCCCCGCCGCCGCATCCTTCGACCAGTTCGCGTCCTACGCCGACCGCGGGCGGTCCTTCGCCCGGGCAGTACGGGATCAGATCGGGAGGGACAGCGGTGGCGAGCACGACACCGACCCGACCCGACCTCGGGCCTGAGCCGCAGCGCAGGGGGCTTGCCGCGCGCGTCACCCTCGGACGGGTGTTCGCGCCCGTGCCGAGCGAGTTCCTGCTCATCGCGTCGACCGCACTGCTGCTGACCGGGTTCGGCCTGGTCATGATCCTCTCCGCGACGTCGGCGACCTCGGCGCAGCCGTACGACGCCGTCATCAAGCAGGGCGTGTTCGCGCTGCTCGGGGTCCCCCTCATGTTCGTCGCGTCGCGGCTGCCGGTGTCGTTCTGGAAGAAGGCGGCCTGGCCGGCGCTCATCGGCGCCACCCTGTTCCAGCTGCTGGTGTTCACCCCGCTCGGCATCACGAACGACGGCAACCGCAACTGGATCAGCATCGGCGGCATGCAGGCGCAGCCCGCCGAGTTCCTCAAGCTCAGCCTCGCCCTGTGGCTCGGGTTCATCCTGTACCGCAAGCGCACGCTGCTCGCGAACTGGAAGCACGTGTTCATCCCGGCGGTTCCCATCGCCCTGGCGGTGATGGGCACGGTTATCGCGGGCCGCGACCTCGGCACCGTCCTCATCCTCGTGCTGATCCTGTTCGCCGCCCTCTTCTTCTCCGGGGTGAAGCTGCGGATCTTCATCCTGCCGGTGGTGCTCGTGAGCGCGCTCGTCGCGTACTTCGCCGTCGCCAGTCCCGACCGGATGCGGCGCTACCTCAGCTTCCTCAACGAGGACTGCCTCGCCGACTACTACGGTGACTGCTACCAGCCGCTGCACGGCATCTGGGGTCTGGCCGGCGGCGGCGTGTTCGGGCTCGGGCTCGGCAACTCCAAGGAGAAGTACAGCTGGCTGCCCGCTGCCGCGAACGACTACATCTTCGCGATCGTGGGGGAGGAGCTCGGCCTCGTGGGCTGCCTCGTCGTGCTCGTCCTGTTCGCCCTGTTCGCGGTCGGCGCGTTCCACATCGTGCGCAAGACCGACGACTCGTTCGTCCGCATCACCGCCGGAGCCATCACCATCTGGATCGTCGGGCAAGCCCTGCTGAACGTCGGGGTCGTCCTCCGACTCCTGCCGGTGTTCGGCGTGCCACTGCCGTTCATGTCGCAGGGCGGAACCTCGCTCGTCTCCGTGCTGCTCGCCTCGGGGGTGCTGCTCTCGTTCGCCCGGACGCTGCCGGTGCGGATACGCCCAGCCGCCCGCGGTTAGGCTCGACGGATGACCACGTACCTGCTGGCAGGCGGCGGGACCGCCGGCCACGTCAACCCGCTCCTGGCGGTCGCCGATGTGCTGCGCGACCGCGAGCCCGACGCCCGGATCCTCGTGCTCGGCACGAAGGAGGGTCTCGAGGCGCGGCTCGTGCCCGAGCGGGGGTACGAACTGCTCATCGTCGCCAAGGTCCCCTTCCCGCGTCGCCCCGACCGTGCCGCGGCGGTCTTCCCGGCAGCGTTCCGCCGCGCCGTCGCCCAGGTGCGCGGGTACCTGCGGGACCGCGGCGTCGACGTCGTCGTGGGCTTCGGCGGCTATGCTGCCGCGCCCGCCTATGTCGCCGCCCGGCGCGAGCGGATCCCGGTCGTCGTGCACGAGGCGAACGCCAAGCCAGGGCTTGCGAACGTGCTCGGCGCACGCCGGGCCGACGCCGTCGGCGTCGCGTTCGCGGGCACGCGCCTGCGC
>JAEZSU010000345.1 GCA_023421635.1 Actinomycetes bacterium
GGCGCCGACGGTGCTGACGGCGACGATCGGCGGCGGCGTGCCGGCCCAGGCGCCGTCTGCGGTGCCGAGCACCGCGCCGCGCGAACCGAGGGTGACCAGCGCCGCCCCGACACGGCCCGGCACGAGCCGGCGCGCGATCTCGGCGACCGAGGCCGGCAGATCCTCGTCGCCCTCGAACCCGGTCGAACCGGTGAGCTCGGCGAGTTCCTCGGCGTTCGGCTTGATGAGAGCGGGTGCGCCATCCTCGCCGACGGCGCGCAGCGCGGCGCCGGAGGTGTCGACGGCGATCCGGGCCGTGTGTCCGGCGTCGCGGACGGCACGGATCGCGTCGACGTAGAAGCCGGACCCGGCCCCGGGTGGCAGGGAGCCGGCGAGCACGACCCATTCGGCATCCGCGGCGGCCCCGACGACCGCGGCGAGGAGGGCGGTCCGTTCCGGTGGTCCGAGGACGGCGCCGGGAAGGTTCAGCTTCGTCGTCTCGCCGGCCGGATCGGTGATCGTGAGGTTCGACCGCACCCGTCCGAGGATGGGGACCGTCACTGCCGGGATCGTCGTCGCGGCCAGCGCGCTCGCATACGGATCGTCCGTCGCCAGCGGCAGCACGGCCCTCGTCGGCCGCCCCGCGAGAGCGACCACCCTGGAGACGTTGATGCCCTTGCCTCCGGCATCCTCCCGGGACCCCAGCGCCTGCTGCACCGCGCCGGGGCGCAGCGGCGCCTCCAGAGCGATCGCGCGGTCCAGCGACGGATTCGCGGTGACGGTGACGATCATGCCCGCCTCCCCCTGGCCGATGCGTCGAGGGATGCGGCGGGCAGCAGGCTGCGGACCTCGCACCGCAGGTGCACGGGGCCTTGCCTTTCACGCTCGATCGCGCACACGTCGGATCCTCACTCGGAGCTCACACGCTACGTCACGGCACGGCACGCCCGGACGGGTCTTTGGACCTGTCTCAGCGCGAATGCACGAACGCCCCGGCCGTCATGGCCGGGGCGTTCGGTTGCGGGTGAGCTGCGGCTCAGGCCTCGCTCATGGCCTGGACCTCGGCCTGGCCCTTGGCCGCGTAGTAGGCGGCGCGGGCGGCGTCGCGCCGAGCCTGCTCGGCCTGGCCTTCGTCGAGCTCCTCCTGCGACAGCGGGACGCTCTCGACGTGGTTCACGCCGTGGTACTTCTCGATGTAGGCGTCGAGCTCGGGGCCCGACTCCCACGAGGTGATGAGGCAGTAGCGCGGCTCGGTGCCGCGGTGGGTGGCGGCGTGCCACAGGCGCTGCGTGTCGATGATGAGCTGCGCGCCGGCGGGCAGCGCGATGCGCACCTCGCCTTCCGGATCGGTGCGGTTGTGCCGCAGCACGAAGAAGCTGTCCTGATCGTCCGACAGGTTGAAGAAGCCCCGCACGACCCAGCCGGTGCCGTCCGGGTTCAGGCGGTTGTTGTCGTCCTGGTGCAGGTTGTAGAGGCATTCGCCGTACGGGGTGGGCTGCAGCTCGATGACGCGGCAGCGACCGATGTTCGCGCCGGGCTCCTGTGCACGACGGACGAGGTTCGGGGCCTTCTCGACCTGCGAGGGGATGAAGACGCCGTCCTTGTCGGTGCGCGGCGGCTTGTGGTTCCAGAAGCCGTTGCACTCGATCTCGCCCTTCGCGGACGCGAGGGGCGCGAACCGGGTGTCGCCGGAGGACTTCCAGTCGACGTACTCGATGTCGAGCCACTCCTTCGGATCCAGCTCCTGGTTGTAGCGGTCCAGGACGACGTATCCGGTCTCCTCGAGCGCGGCGGACGTGATGTAACCCATGACGAATCATGCCTTTCGGTAGGGGCCAGCGAAGTTTTTACAAGCCCAGGTAAGGTCAGCCTAGCCCGCGGGTTCCGGCGGCCCCTGGGAGGCGAGCCGGTAAAATCCCGCCTGACAGCGTCGCGCCATCGCGCAGCTCCACACGCCGGTCCGGAGGACATCCATCACCATGACGACCGCCCTGAACACCGCCACCAACGTCGACGCCACCGCCGTCGGGACGATCGCCTGGCTCTCCGAGGAGGTCACGAGCATCGTGGTGCCGGTGTACCAGCGGCAGTACCGCTGGGACATCGGCGGGTGTGAGCAATTGCTGACAGATGTGCGCGCAGTGGCGGATGCCGAGGACCGGCACACGCACTTCCTCGCCTCGATCCTCTCGACCACCGGGCCGGCCGGGAGCGATGAGCTCGTGCTCATCGACGGCCAGCAGCGCATCACGACGATCATGCTGCTGGTCTCGGCCCTCGCCCACACGGTCCGCGAGAGCGACCCGGCGCTCGCGGCCGAGCTGCAGCGGGTGCTCGTGCGGCCCGACGACCCGACGCGGACGAAGCTCCGCCCTCACAGTGCCTGGGCGGACGTGTTCGAGCGGGTGGTCCTCGACCACTCCTCCCCCGACGGGCCCACCCGCGCATCGCGCTTCGACGACAACTACGCGTTCTTCCGCAGCCAGATCAGGCCCGAGGAGGTCGCCCGTGTCTGGCGCGGCCTGCAGCGGCTGGAGCACGTCGCGATCACCCTCGGGCCCGACGCGAACGCGCAGCAGATCTTCGAGAGCCTCAACTCCACCGGCGAGCCGCTGCGCGACCACGAGCTCATCCACAACTACGTGCTGATGGGCCTCTCGCACGCCGAGCAGCTCGAGATCGAGCAATCCTTCTGGGTGCCGATCGAGGAGAACACGGGCGAGACGATCGGCGAGTTCTGGCGCCACTACCTCGTCATGCTCACCGGCCGCGAGGTCGCCGTCACGGCTGGACGCGGCGTGTACGACGCGTTCCGCCGGTGCTTCCCGCGGCTGGACGTCGACACGCTGCGCGAGCACGCGGCGGAGTGGAAGGAGTACTCGGAGATCTACCGCGTGCTCCTCGAGCCCGCGCACGCGTCGGATGCGGAGCTCGCCCGGCAGATCGCGAACCTCGGCAGCTTCGGCCGCTCCATGCATCCGCTCGTGATGCGCGCCTCCCGCGAGTACCTGCACGGTGAACTGTCCCTCGCGGATCTTCTGCAGACGCTCGAGTACCTGCAGGCGCTCCTCCTCCGCCGCACCATCGTGGGGCTGCCCGTCGAGCGGCTCGTCGCACGGCTGTGCCGCGCCCGGATGCAGGGACAGGACGCGCTCTGGCGGGCGATCGCCCGCATCTCCCCCAGCGACGAACGCGTGCGTGTCGCCGTCAAGTACTGCGACCTGCCGCATCCGGCGTACGTGCTCGGACGACTCGCGGGGCTGGACAGCCTCGCCGACATCGCCGTCGACCACGTGTTCCCCGTCGCACCCGGTGACGAGTGGACCGGCGACGGGGTCCGCACGTGGGCCGAGCTCAGCGACGACGAACAGAACAGCCACCGCGCTCTCGCACGGACGCTGGGGAACCTCACCCTGCTCGAGGAGTCGCTCGCGGAGCGCGGCTTCGACGCATCGTTCCCGCAGAAGCGCGCACTGTACGCGCGCAGCGCGATCCCCATGACGACGGCGCTCGCCGACCGCGAGGCCTGGGGCACGGCGGCGATCGCGGAGCGCACCGAGGACCTCACGAAGCGGCTCGTCGCGCTGTGGCGGCGGCCCGAAGTCACCGCGATCGACGACGACGGCCTCACCCCCATCCTCGACGCCGTGCACCGGCGGGGCTGGC
>JAEZSU010000018.1 GCA_023421635.1 Actinomycetes bacterium
CCGGGGCGCGACCTCGTTGCCCATGAGCAGCTCGAACACGGATGCGGCCGCCTCGGCGTCCTGCACCCGAACCCGCCGCAGCGTCCGGCCGGCACGGTCCATCGTGGTGACGGCGAGCTGCTCGGCATCCATCTCGCCGAGGCCCTTGTACCGCTGCACCGGCTCCTGCCACCGGCGGCCGGACTTGGTCAGCTTCGCCAGCAGCGCGTGCAACTCCTGCTCGCTGTACGTGTAGATCGTCTCGTTCGGCTTCGAGCCGGGGTTGATGACCACCACGCGGTGGAGGGGCGGCACAGCGGCGTAGACGCGGCCCGCCTCGATGAGCGGGCGCATGTAGCGGAAGAAGAGCGTCAGCAGCAGCGTGCGGATGTGTGCGCCGTCGACGTCGGCGTCGCTCATCATCACGATCTTGCCGTACCTCGCGGCGTCGAGGTCGAACGAGCGGCCGGAGCCGGCGCCGATGACCTGGATGATCGAGGCGCATTCGGCGTTGGAGAGCATGTCGCTCACCGATGCCTTCTGCACGTTGAGGATCTTGCCGCGGATGGGCAGGAGCGCCTGATACTCGCTGTTACGGGCGAGCTTGGCCGTGCCGAGCGCGGAGTCGCCCTCGACGATGAACAGTTCCGACTCCGCGACGTCGTTCGAACGGCAGTCGACGAGTTTCGCCGGCAGCGACGACGACTCCAGCGCGTTCTTGCGGCGCTGGGTCTCTTTGTGGCTGCGCGCGGAGATGCGCGCCTTCATCTCGGAGACGACCTTGTCCAGCAGCAGTGCGGTCTGGGCCTTGTCGTCGCGCTTGGTCGAGGCGAACCGGGCCGCGAGCTGCTTGTTCACGACGGAGGAGACGATCTGACGCACGGCCGGGGTGCCGAGCACCTCCTTCGTCTGCCCCTCGAACTGGGGCTCGGGCAGCCGCACCGTGAGCACGACCGTGAGGCCGGCGAGGATGTCGTCCTTCTCGATCTTGTCGTTGCCGCCCTTCAGGCGACGGGCGTTCTGCTCCACCTGTGCGCGCAGCACCTTCATGAGCCCCTGTTCGAAGCCCTGCTGGTGCGTCCCGCCCTTGGGCGTGGCGATGATGTTCACGAAGGACCGGCTGACCGTCTCATAGCCGGTGCCCCAGCGCAGGGCGATGTCGACCTCGCATTCGCGCTCGACGTCCGTGGGCACCATCGCGCCGGTGGGCTGGAGCACGGGCACGGTCTCGGTGAACGTGCCGGAGCCGGTCAGCCGCCACGTGTCGGTGACGGCGGCGTCGGGCGCGAGGAAATCGACGAACTCGGAGATGCCGCCGTCGTAGCGGTACACCGACTCGACCGGCTCGCCCTCCCGCTCATCGCGCACGACGATCTCGAGCCCCGGGACGAGGAACGCGGTCTGCCGGACGCGCTGGACCAGCTCGTCGGCGGCGAACGAGGCATCCCTGGTGAAGATCTGACGGTCGGCCCAGTAGCGGATGCGGGTTCCGGTGGCGCCCTTGGGCGCCTTGCCGACGACCCGCAGCTCACTGCGGTCGGCGAACGGCGTGAACGGCGCGTCCGGCCGCGGTTCGCCCCGGTCGACGAAGACGCCGGGCTCTCCTCGGTGGAACGACATCGCCCACGTCTTCCCGCCGCGGTCGACCTCGACGTCGAGCCGCTCCGACAGCGCGTTGACGACCGAGGCGCCGACGCCGTGGAGTCCGCCGGATGCTGCGTACGAACCGCCGCCGAACTTGCCGCCCGCGTGGAGCTTGGTGAAGACCACCTCGACGCCGGAGAGTCCGGTGCGCGGCTCGATGTCGACGGGGATGCCGCGGGCGCGGTCGCGCACCTCGACGCTGCCGTCGGGGTGCAGGACGATGTCGATCCGTGAACCGTGGCCGGCGAGGGCCTCGTCCACGCTGTTGTCGATGATCTCCCACAGGCAGTGCATGAGGCCCCGGGAGTCGGTGGAACCGATGTACATGCCCGGGCGCTTGCGGACCGCCTCGAGCCCCTCCAGGACCTGCAGATGGTGGGCTGAGTACTCGGCTGTCACAATCATCAAGCGTATCCGGGGCCTCCCCCGTCACCGCGCACAGACACGGGCGGGTGGGCGCATCGTACGCGCAGAGCGAAATGCGGCGGATGGGGGCATTCTCTCGGCCGGCCCGTGGTTGTATGTCGTGACACGTTCCGAACGCACCTTGAGGGAGGTCCAGCGATGAACATGACATCGGCACCCGGCGAGCAGGCCGTGCTCGAGTACCGTCTCACCGCCGCGGACCGCTGCGATTCGTGCGGTGCCCAGGCGTACATCGCCGCAGAGGTGAACGGCAGCGAGCTGCTGTTCTGCGCTCACCACGGCCGCAAGTACGAGGAGAAGCTCCGCGCCGTCGCCACGTCGTGGCACGACGAGACCGCACGCCTGGCCCACGCGGACTGAGGCACACGCGGCACACCGCAGGATCGGAGACCACGGCGGCCTAGACTGTCGGGGTCCCCGATCCTCAACCCGGAGCACGCATGCCCTCTCTCGGTCTCGCCCCCCGTCTGCGCTATCTGGTCGGCCGTGCGCGGCGTATCGACGTCGGATCGATGTGGGAGCGGGCGAAGACCGCTGCGACGCTCCACAACCGGAACCCCTTCGTGGTCGCGGCCGACATGCTCTGGCAGGCCGGGTTCCACAACGTCGGGTTCCAGGACTACGCCGACTACGACTTCGCCATCCTCAGCCGGGCCGAGCGTGCGACGTACATGACCCATCCGGTGTCCAACCAGCTCTCGCAGAAGTACGACGCCCCCGCCTACCGGCCGCAGTTCCACGACAAGATCGCGTTCAACCGCGTCTTCGCCGACCACCTGCACCGTGAGTGGCTGGTCGTCACGCCCGACAACGCCGCCGAGGTGCGTGCGTTCGTCGAGGGCCAGGGCACGGTCGTCGCGAAGGAGCCGGTCGGTCAGGCGGGCACCGGCGTGCACCGCTACCACGCCGCCGACATCGAGGACTGGGACGGGTTCCACCGCGGCCTCGTCGAGCGCGGCGAGCTGCTGCTCGAAGAGGTCATCGTGCAGCATCCGGACCTGGCCGCGGTCTGCCCCGGCACCGTCAACACGACCCGCGTGACCGCGTTCTTCGACGGCGAGCGGACGCACATCCTCGCGGTGGCGCAGAAGTTCGGCCGCGGCGCGGTGAGCGACCAGATGACCTACGGCGGCTTCTACACGATGCTCGACGACACCGGCCACGCGGTCGGCAAGGGATACGACTCCCACGACAACATCCACGAGTTCCACCCCGAGTCGGGTGTTCGCATCGCGGACTTCCAGCTGCCGTTCTACGACGAGGTTGTGGCGTTCATCGACCGCGTCGCGCGCGTGGTGCCCCAGATCCAGTACGTCGGGTGGGACGTCGTGGTCACCCCGGATGGCCCCGTGCTCGTCGAGGGCAACTGGGCGGCCGGCGTGTACGAGAACAAGCCGACCGCCACCGGCATCCGCACCGGACACAAGCCGCGCTATCGCGCCGCGATCGGCTTCTGACCGCGCGCCGGCACCCGCCCACGCCTGGCGCCGGATCAGGCGATTCGGCGAACGCAGGAAGCTTTCGGGCAGTATCTGCCTGATCTCGCCGAATCACCTGATTCGACGGAGCGGCACGGCTCGCGCGCGAAAGCCCCCGCACCGGGATCCGGGCGGGGGCTTCGTGCGTGAGGGAGGCGTCAGGCCTTGCGGACGATGCCGAGCGGGGTCGACTGGTGGCCCTGGCCGAGCGGGTTGTCCTTGAGGATCGCGACGAGCCGCTTCTCCCCCGCCTTGTCCAGCGTCGAGCCGAGGATGTTGCCACCCAAGTCGTTGATGTCGACGACGGCGACCTCGACACCAGCGGGCAGCAGCCCCTGCAGGTGCCGTGCGACCTCGGTGGGACGCTCCGGACCGAGCACGACCGCCTTGTTGTACGGCGGGATGGTGCCACTGGTGGGCCCGTCGATCGCGCGCGCCTTGTCGCCGGCGATGCGGTAGAAGTCGCCCTTCCGCCCGAACGCCTTCGTCACGGCGGACACCGCGGCGGCGAACAGGATGCGGGGCGTGCCGCACTCGCGCAGCGCCATCTCCATCGTCTCGGGCATGCCGAGGCCGATGCCGTGCGGGGTGCGCGTGACGTACTTCGAGAGGAACAGCGCCAGTCGCCGGGGCCTGATCTCCTCGACGAGGTAGGAGCGGCCCTGGGTGATCGCGACGATCTTCTCCGTCACGAACAGCAGGTCGCCCGGCTGCACCAGGGAAGCCGCGTACTCGAGCACGAACGGGTCGAGCTCGTCACCCGGCATCACGACGCGGGTGCGGATGGGGATGCGCATGTAGCGCACGCCCTCCGCCTCGACCGTGAGCGCCTTCCCCTCGTTGGCCGACGGGGTGCCCGCGTCGCTCACTCGAGGTAGTCCCGCAGCGACTGCGACCGCGAGGGGTGACGCAGCTTCGCCATCGTCTTCGACTCGATCTGACGGA
>JAEZSU010000046.1 GCA_023421635.1 Actinomycetes bacterium
GCGCCGAGCACATCGGGCAGGGCGGGAAGGATCGCGTCCGCGCATGCGGCAGCGCCGAGCGGCTCGAGGCCGGAGGAGCTGAGCGGGTTCGGCATGGTGTACGTCCCGGATGCGTCGATGACTGCTCGCCCGGCGATCTCGCGCACCTGCTGTTCGGCGGTCTCGACCCGCACGAGGAAGGGCGCCTGGTCGCGGCCGGCGGTGCGGGTGCGGTCCATCCCTTCCCGGGTCACGGCGACGACGCGGGTGCCGAACTCGATGTGGGGCGCGATGCGGCCGAGGTTCGCGAGCGGTGCGAGGTAGGCATCCACCAGTTCGTGTCCGGTCGGGACGGCATCCTCGTCGGGCGCCGTCCACCCGGATGCAGCGAGGAGTCGGCGGGATGCGGGGTCGATGAGGTGTCGCCACGGGGAGAAGAGCCGGGTGTGGCCCCAGGCGCGAACGGACGCTGCGACCTCGTCGCCGGCCTCGAGGATGACGAAGTCGATCCCCCGCTCGGCGAGG
Source organism: Actinomycetes bacterium (assembly GCA_023421635.1). Lineage (GTDB taxonomy): Bacteria > Actinomycetota > Actinomycetes > Actinomycetales > Microbacteriaceae > Microbacterium. The sequence continues at coordinate 505 of JAEZSU010000046.1, forward strand.
TTCGCGGCGGCCGCCAGCCCGATCGGTCCTGCGCCGATGATAAGCACCGGGAGCGCGGTGAGGCGGTCCGCGACGGGGACGCGCGGGGTGAGGTCGAGCATTGTCATGAGGACTTCTCCGGGGTATCGATGAACGTCGATGTTCAGTATGGGCGGCTCTATCGATGACTGTCAATATCGACTACCATCGATGTATGGCCACCGCGCTCGAGCTCACGGATGTCTCCGCCTGCTGTTCCTCGCTGGTGAAGGAGCCCATGGGCGCGGAGGATGCGGAACGCATGGCTGCGACCCTCAAGGCGCTGGCCGACCCGACCCGGCTGCGACTGCTGTCGATCGTCGCGTCGTCCGCCGATCAGGAGGCCTGCGTCTGCGACTTGACCGAGCCGGTCGGCCTGTCCCAGCCGACGGTGTCCCACCACCTCAAGGTGCTGACCGAGGCCGGGTTCCTCACCCGCTCGAAGCGCGGGACGTGGGCGTACTACCGGCTGCAGCCGGGGGCGCTTACGGACGTTGCGGGGTTGCTTGCGGTCTAGCTGTACTGACCTCGACCGTTGTTGATTCGGTCGATGGGGGTTTGGCCTCTGATGCCGAGGTGGTGTCTGTTTAGGTTGTAGGAGTCGATCCAGGCGGGCAAGGCTGCGGCTCGTTCCGCGTTCGAGGTGAAGGCGCGGGCGTAGGCCCATTCGGTGGCGAGGGTGCGGTTCAGGCGCTCGACTTTGCCGTTGGTCCAGGGGCAGTGGGGGCGGATGAACTTCTGCGTGATGCCGTGCGCGTTGATGATGTCGCGGAACGCGGTCGAGTGGCGGTAGGCGAATGCGTTGTCGCTGATCACGCGCTCGACTCTCACTCCGAGGGTGGCGGAGAACGCGATGGCGCGTTGGAGGACGCCGGCGGCGGTGGTGCCCTTTTCGTCGTCGTGGATCTCGGCGTAAGCGACCCGGGAGTGGTCGTCGATGACGGTGTGCACGTAGTCGTAGCCGAGTCCTCGTTTGCGGTTTGGTCGCTCACCGCGCCCGTGCAGCCGCCAGCCGCCGCCGTCGGGGATGCGGCCGAGTTTCTTCACATCAACATGGATCAGCGACCCGGGATACGCATGCTCGTACCGGGTCGCTGAGCGGCGGGTGGCGCGGATCCTGATCCCGGTGATCGGGTCCAGCTCCCGCAGCAGCGGCACCCGGTGACGACGCAGCACCCGCCCCACCCGTGGAAGCCTGCATCCCGAGCCGGTCGGCGATGAACACCGGACCGCGGCGGGTGAGGTGCCGCATGATCTGCACCCGTGTCTCAGTGCACGGCCCCGTCCGCCGCGGATGCGACCGGGCAACGCTGGACCGGTCCACCAGACCCGCCGCGCCGTATTCCTGGAACCGGCGCCACCACCGCCACGCCGTCATGCGCGAGATCCCCATCTCCGCCGCGACATGCGCGACCGGGCGGCCGGACTGGATGCGCTGAATCATGATCAACCTGCCGGCAGGAGTCAGCCGGGCATTAGCGTGAGACACGAGAGACCTCCGTTGGTCCGAGTCGAAGAACTAGACAGCTCCAACTCGACCCCGGAGGTCTCTCCTACGTCAACAACGATCCGGGTCAGTACAGCTAGCGCGGTCGCGCCCGGGAGCGCGCCGGGCTTGCGGAGCAGCACATCGAGGTAGTGATCGAGGTCGACACGTGTGCCGCCCTTGGTCATCAGCCGTTCGTGGCGGGCGATCTCGGTTTTGCCGTCGAACACGACCAGGTCGCTGGCATGGAGCAGTACCCGGACCTGGCGTCCGACCATGCGGGCCGGCACGGAGTACTTGTTCATCCGCACCGAGATTTGGGCGTATCGATCGACCCGGGGCGTGAACCAGCGGCCAATCTCGAAAGGCTCGTTGGGTAGTGGCGCGAGGAGCGGTTGCTCAGTGGCGAAGTGTTCCCCGACCGTGCGAGCACGCGAACCTATCCGACGAGAGTCATCCGCACGGTCCCACTCGTCGACCATTGCGTTGAGCTCTTGGAGCGAGTCGACCTCGGGAACGGGGACGAGGTGGTTACGGCGGAACCAGCCGATCTGCCCCTCGACGCCGCCCTTGTCATGCGCCCCCTGGATGCCGGGCTGACAGTAGAACGCCTCGATGCCGTAGTGGGATCGGAAAACGGTCCACCGGTCGGCCTCGACCCGCTGGCGGGAGAATCCGATCACGCTCGCGACGGCGGCCCTGAGGTTGTCGTAGCGGACCTTCCCGGTCGGCACCCCGCCGAGGACCCGGAAGGCGTGTGCGTGGCCTTCGAAGAACGCCTCCTGTCCGGCCGAGGCGCTGATCCGGTGCACAGCCTTCCCGGAGTAGGACAGTCGCAGGCTGAATAGCGCGCAGGTGACGAGCTCGCCGCGCAGCCGGATCGCGACCTCCCCGAAGTCGACTTCGGCCTCACGGCCGGGGAGGTGCTCCTGTGGGATGAACGAGTTCGCCGGTTCTCGACCGGCCTCGACCCGGATCTCGCGGCGGCGGGTGGCGACGTAGTCGCGGACCATCCCATACGAGACGACGCCGGTGGCGTCGTGTTCGTCCAGCAGTCGGTCGAAGATCCGCTTGGCGGTGTGCCGCTGCTTCCGCGGCGCATCGAGGTCGTCGCGCAACCAGCCGTCGATGACGTCTCGGTACGGATCGAGCCGCGACCCGCGCTTGGGCGGCGGCCTCCTGGCTTTAGGCCACGCCGACTCGAGTGCGGCGGATACGGTGCGGTACCCGACCCCGTGCTTGCGCTGCAGGGCCCGATTCGACATGCCCAACCGGGCGTCGCGGCGAATCGCGGCATAGAGGTCAACTCGGCTCGCTGCCATCAGTCGTCGCCTCCGAGCCGGGACAACGCCGAACCCCTCAGTTGGTCGACCGATCTCGGCCGTCTCGCGATTCGGCCGGGGCGTGGTCTTCGGCCTGGGCGGTGCCGGCGGGTTGCCACGGCTCGTGCACGTGCGCTAGCCAGACCTTCTCAGGATCAATCGCGAGGATTCGCTGTTGACCTTCGGTGCGCGGCTCGTCCAACTCACCGAACCACACTGCAGTGTCGCCGCAGATGACGGTTGGGCGTTCCCCGGTTTCGACCACCACGACCTGTGAACCGGGCGTATGACCCGGCGCTGGGACGAGCCGGACGCCGGGAAGCAACTCGAGTTCTCCGTCGACCGGCACGTATTGCAGGTCGGGTGCGTCGACCCACTCGCGAATCGTGTAGTCGTCCTCGCTGCGGGCGTCATCAAGCTCCCGGCGCTGAACGTAGATCGGTCGCCCGGCGAAGAGGTGGTTGCCACCGCAATGATCGGCGTGCAGGTGCGTATTGACGACGAGGTCGATCCCAGTGACGTCAAAGTCCTGCTCACTCAATGGATAGAGGCGGGGATCAAAGGCCGCCACCACCGCCGGGTGCAACTCCGTCATGCCGGTGTCGACCAGGACCCGACCCTTGGGATGGTCGATGACGTGCACGCACACGGGCATCACCTCACCCTCGACAAGCAGTTCGGCAACGAGGATCGGCGTGACCGTGATGGCTCCGTCGTCGCTCATCGGTCTCGGGTTCCGGCGTTGGCATCGACGGTGGTGAGCCCCCGGCCCAGAATCGGAATGATGATGCTCGCAGCCAACAGATGGGCCGCGACCAGAACCGCCTTGGTGGCGGCCTCGTCCGGGAGTGCAATCGGCGGGATAAGCGACAACCCCGTAGCCACAATGGCCACTACGAGGAACCGGCGGCGAGCGACAAGAAGTCGGGCCATCAGGACACCCAGGGCAGCCCCAACGACGGTCCACAACCCAAACGCGGGGATTGGAATGGGTGTGGCGTCCACTTCGAGGCTCACGTCCACAGCGCGTGCGACGGCAGCCACGGCGATGGTGCCCACCGCCGCGATCGCGCCGGCCAAAGCGCCGCCTCGAACGAGAGCCAGGAACCTCGGCTGAGCTGACGTGTGGCTCGGCTCTTGATGTGCGGAATCCGCGGCCGTCATTGGTGAGCTCCTTGCTTGGTCCGTGCTGCGTAGAGATGCTCGACGAGGTTGTCGAGCCACGGCGCTTGCTCGTCGGGACCGAATGGGAAGGTGCCCCAGCCGGCCACCATCTCGGCGAAGTACTCGTTCTCCCAGTCCGCTCCGCTGCCGTACGAGCTCGTGACGACGCGGAGGATGCAGCTGCCACCTGATGCAGCTTCGATCAAGAACTCGGTCGCTATCGGGGAGATCGACGCCAGTTCCTCGTCGGTGACCTGGTGTCCAGCGGTGTCGGCCACCCACTCACGCATCTCCTGGGTCATCGGCCACGGCTCTTCATAGGCGAAACGCTGATTCGGGTTGTAGTCCTTGATGACACCGGTCGATCGGAAACCGCCGTGATCGAAAGAGACTTCGCCACCGATCTGCGGGTCCAGCCGGGTTGGCACCATCCAGGCCGAGATCCCGTCGGCGGTTGCGATGGCGTCCCACACCTGCGCCGGAGTGGCGGGCAGCTCTCGCGTGTGCTCGGCCCGGTGTTCGACACGGTCGCGGCGCTCGGAATTGGTCATGAGTCCTCCCTGGGTTTGGGGTACGACGAGACGGTGAGGCGGTGGGGTCGTCCGTCATCGTGGTGATATCGGGCGGCCAGTTCGGCGACGGCCGATTGCAGCTCGGCCGCGAAGGTGGCGCGATCCTCGGGAGACTTGAACCCGATCACCGTGTCAACAGTCAGGGTTGGCACCCGCGTCCCGGCCGCCGCGTCCCTGGTCATCGATCCGACCTCGGACACCGTCCGAGAGTTCACCGCCACCAGGTACGCAGCCGAGAGGCGATCAGCCATCTCGTTCGGGTCCGGGACTTTGCCCTCGAGCACGTCCGGGGCGACGATCAGGTGTCGAGCCGAGCGCTGCACGTAACGCTCGGTGATGCCGCCCCATGCGCGCTCGCCAGCCGCCTCGACCAGTCCATGCGCCGCCAGTGCCTTCAGGTGGTAGTTCACCTTCTGACGGGTCAACCCGACCGACGCCGCGATGGATGCCGCTGACCCAGGTTCAGCCAAGGCATCGAGGATCGAGGCCCGAATGGGAGCGAGCGCTACTTCGACGACGGCGGCGTCAGTGAGTACTCGAATGTCGTCCACGGCTCGAAGGTATGCCCTGACAGGAAATATTGTCAAGGGTGGTCTCTATTGAGGGCTCGTCGGGACCGCCCCTTGGTGTCGCTTCTCGGCGACACTCAGCCCGACCTCAGCCCGGATGGTGCCGATCAAGGTCGACAATCGGTGTCCGACGAGAGCGACAGAGTCACCGAGGTAATGCTCAAGGAGCGCCATGCGCCCGACCCGCAGCCAACCGCGGTCGAGGTTGAACCGGTGATGCCCGAAAAGCTCTCGACTACGGGCCGAGCCTTTGCTCTAGCCTGGGGCATAGTTAGGGACCTTTTTCGCCCCGTGGCACCGAGTCGGACACCGCGGAAGCCACGCCCGCGTCGCAACCGGGCATCACGGAACAACTGACAAAAGCTCGCGTCGTTGCGGGACGCTGGCCTCCTGATTCAGGAAGAGTTCGCGGCAAAACGCAGAGATTCTGGCGCGAGGCTGAGTCCGAGGAACGCTTCTCTACTTGCTCCTGGGCGGCCCAGCACGCCCTCCAAAGGAAGCAAGAGAACCCGACCTTCGCGATCGAAAGCTCCTAGGGCTGCTGTCTGGCAACTAATCCGAAAGTGCCCCTGGAGGGACTCGAACCCCCAACCGTTTCCTTAGGACGGAACTGCTCTTCCATTGAGCTACAGAGGCTGGCTCGACGAGTCTAGCCGCGCATGCCGCGGCCGGCGGCATCCGGGGCGTGGCGCAGACCGGTCGCGGCGATCGCCGCGGCGAGCACGCACGCGGCGGTCACGAACCCGGCGACGCCACCCCAACCGAGGCTCGCGAATGCGAGGCCGAGCGCCCAGCCGATCGCGCTCGAGCCGGCGTAGTAGGCGAGGTAGTACAGCGACGACGCCTGCGCCGA
>JAEZSU010000067.1 GCA_023421635.1 Actinomycetes bacterium
CTGGCGGCCTCGTCGGTCGCGAGACGGCGCGCCATGCCGATGTGCCGCTGCGCGTGACGGGCGGCCTGGCGTGCCACCGCCTCCGGCGCCCCGGTGCGCAGCGCGACCAGGCGTGCGACGTCGTCGACCTCGGGCTCGCGCAGACGCACGGTCCGCACCCGGGAGCGGATCGTGGGCAGCAGGTCTGCGTCGCTCGGCGCGCAGAGGATCCACACCGTCCGCTCCGGCGGCTCCTCCAGCGCCTTCAGCAGGACGTTGGAGGTGCGCTCGGCCATGCGGTCGGCGTCCTCGACGACGATCACCCGGTACCGGCCGACCGAGGGCGCGTAGTAGGCGCGCTCGACGAGCTGCCGTGCCTCCTCGATGCGGATGACGACCTGCTCGGTGCGCAGCGCCGTGAGGTCGGGGTGGGTCCGCGCGAGCACCTGCCGCATCGCGGCCTCGTCGCCCGGCTCGGCGATGAGCGCCGCCGCGAACGCGTACGCGAGGGTCGAGCGACCCGATCCGGGCGGGCCGGTGATGAGCCAGGCGTGACTGGCGGCGCGCGGGTCGTCGACGGCGGCCTGCAGCATCCGCACCGCGTCGGGCTGGCCCCACACCTCGCCCCACGGCACGTCGGTCTCGATTGCCGTGGAGGTCATGCGCACCAGCCTAACCTCGCCCTCAGACGCCCGTGCGAGTCAGAGCAGCGGCGCGACGTGCGCGCGCACGGCGGCGGCGATCTCCTCGACCGGGCGGGATGCGTCGAGCACCGCGAACCGGCCGGGTTCCGCCTCCGCGAGCGCGAGGAACGCCTCGCGCACCCGCACGTGGAACTCCGCTGCCTCCGCCTCGAGCCGGTCGAACGGCTTGTCCGCCGCGTCGAGCCGGTCGCGGGCGGCCGCGGGGTCGAGGTCGAGGAGCAGCGTGAGATCGGGCAGCGCGCCCTCGGTGGCCCACAGCGAGAGGTCGCGGACCTCGCCCGCATCGAGCACCCGCCCCGCGCCCTGGTAGGCGACGGAGGAATCCAGGTAGCGGTCCTGCAGCACGACCTCGCCGCGTTCGAGCGCGGGGCGCACGAGGGTCGCGACGTGGTGCGCCCGGTCGGCCGCGTACAGCAGCGCCTCGGCGCGGGGCGCCACGTCGCCGCGGTGGTGCAGCACGATGTCGCGGATGAGCACCCCCACCTCGGTGCCGCCGGGTTCCCGGGTGCGCACGACGGTGCGCCCCTGTGCCGTGAGCCATTCCTCCAGCAGGGCCGCCTGCGTGGTCTTGCCGGACCCGTCGCCGCCTTCGAGGGTGATCCAGATCCCGCGGGGCCGCGCGGGCGCCGCCGGACCGGTCACTTCTTCTTCGCCGCGGGCTTGCGGGCGGCGGTCTTGCGCGCCGGCTTCTTCGCAGGGCCCTTGGCGCGCTTGTCCGCCAGCAGCTGCTTGGCCCGCTCGAAGTCGACGTCCTCGACCGTCTCGCCGCGCGGGATCGTGGCGTTGGTCTCGCCGTCCGTGACGTACGGGCCGAAGCGGCCGTCCTTCACCTTGATCGGCTTGCCGCTGACCGGGTCGGCGTCGAACTCCTTGAGGGCGCTGGAGGCACGGCGGGCGCCGTACTTGGGCTGCGCGTACCGTTCCAGCGCCTCTTCGAGGGTGAGGTCGAAGATCTGCTGCTCGGTGTCCAGCGACCGCGAGTCGGTGCCCTTCTTCATGTAGGGCCCGTACCGGCCGTTCTGCGCGGTGATCTCCTCGCCGGTGGCGGGGTCCACACCCACGACCCGGGGCAGGTCGAGCAGCTTCAGCGCGGTGTCGAGATCGATCGTGTCGACCGACATGCTCTTGAACAGCGAGGCGGTGCGGGGCTTGGGCGCCGCATCCTTCTTCGCCGTCTTCTTCTTGGGCTTGTCCTCGACCTCGCCGGTCGCCTCGTCCACCGCGTCCGGGTCGACCGGGTCGGTCTCCTCGACGTACGGGCCGAAGCGGCCGTCCTTCACGACGATGAGCTTGCCGTTGGCGGGGTTCTCGCCGAGCACGCGGTCGCCCGCGACGGGCGCGTCGATGAGCTCCTGCGCCCGCGCCGGGGTGAGCTCGTCGGGCGCGAGGTCCTCGGGCACGTTGACGATGCGGCGCTTCTCGGGGTCGTCCGGGTCGGCGACCTCGAGGTACGGCCCGTACTTGCCGAACCGGAGCGTCGCGACGTCGCCGATGCGGGTGGAGTTCAGTTCGCGCGCGTCGATGTCGCCGAGGTTGTCGACGATGTTGCGCAGCCCCACATGGCTGTCCGAGCCGAAGTAGAAGTCGCGCAGCCACTCCTCGCGGCGCTGCTCGCCGCGGGCGATCGCGTCGAGGTCGTCCTCGAGCGCAGCCGTGAAGTCGTAGTCGACGAGGTCGGAGAAGTGCTCCTCGAGGAGCCGCACCACGCTGAAGGAGAGCCAGCTGGGCACGAGGGCCTGCCCGCGCTTGGTCACGTAGCCGCGGTCGAGGATCACGTCGATGATGCTCGCGAAGGTCGAGGGGCGTCCGATGCCCTTCTCCTCCAGCGCCTTCACCAGGCTCGCCTCGGTGTAGCGGGGCTTCGGGCTGGTGGCGTGGCCCTTGGGCTCCACCTCGCTGGTGACGAGCGTGTCGCCGACCTGCAGGGCGGGCAGCGACTGGTCGTCGGCCTTGTCCGCGTCCGAGCGCTTCTCGTCGCGGCCCTCCTCGTACGCCTCCAGGAAGCCCTTGAAGGTGTAGACGGTGCCGGATGCGGTGAACTCGAGCCGCTTGCCGTCCGCCGCCACCTCGAGGGTCACGGTGGTGGTCTCGTACTTCGCGTCCGACATCTGGCTGGCGATGGTGCGCTTCCAGATGAGGTCGTAGAGGCGCTGCTCGTCGCGGTCCAGCTGACCGGCGACCTCGGCGGGGGTGCGGAACGTCTCGCCCGAGGGACGGATGGCCTCGTGCGCCTCCTGCGCGTTCTTGCTCTTGCTGGCGTACACGCGGGGGTTGGCGGGCACTGCCCGGTCGCCGTAGAGGGCGACCGCCTGCTCGCGCGCCGCTTTGATCGCCTGACCCGACAGCGAGGCCGAGTCGGTGCGCATATAGGTGATGTACCCCTTCTCGTAGAGACGCTGCGCCACGCTCATGGTGTGCTTCGCGCTCATCGAGAGTTTGCGGCCGGCCTCCTGCTGCAGGGTGGAGGTGGTGAACGCGGCCTTGGGGCTGCGGGTGCCGGGCTTGGACTCCAGGTTCGAGACGGTCGCGGTGCCTGCCTCGCCGACCGCGGTCGCCAGGGCACGGGCGTCGGTCTCGGACAGGACGACGACGGCCTTCTTCAGCTGCCCGCGGTCGTCGAAGTCGCCGCCGCGCGCCAGCGGCGCACCGTCGACGCGTGCCAGCCGGATGCTGAACGACTCGCCCGCGCGCTCGGCCGGCGCGACGAGCGCCTGGATGTCCCAGTACGAGGCGGAGACGAACGCCATGCGCTCGCGCTCGCGGTCGACGACCATGCGGGTGGCGGCGGACTGGACGCGTCCGGCGCTCAGCGCGGCGCCTTCACGGCCGCTGCCGACCTTGCGCCACAGCACCGGGGAGACGTCCCAGCCGTAGAGGCGGTCGAGCACGCGGCGCGTCTCCTGCGCGTCGACGAGCGCGAGATCCAGGTCGCGGGTGTTCTCCGCCGCCTGGCGGATCGCGTCCTTGGTGATCTCGTGGAAGACCATGCGCTTGACCGGCACCTTGGGCTTGAGCACCTCGAGCAGGTGCCACGCGATGGCCTCGCCCTCGCGGTCCTCATCGGTGGCGAGCAGGACCTCGTCGGCATCCTTCAGGGCGCGCTTGAGCTCGGCGACCGTCTTCGTCTTGCGCTCGTTGACCACGTAGTACGGGTCGAAGCCGTTCTCGACGTCGATCGAGTACTTGCCGTAGGCGGCCTTCTTGTCCGCCGGGATGTCCTTCTTGCTCGCCAGGTCACGGATGTGACCGACCGAACTCAACACCTCGTAGTCGTCCCCGAGATACCCCTGGATGGAGGTCATCTTGGTCGGCGACTCGACGATCACGAGCTTCTTGCCGTGTCGGGTCTTCGTCTTCTCGCCTTGTGCCAACAGTGGGTCCTTTCGTCCGATGCACACCATACACACCCGCGAGCGGCACTCGGCTGGGAGGGCGTCACGGAGCAGGCGGGGGCGGTCCGGCGCGTGCGACGGCCCGCACATGCCACCGCAGCATCGTGCCCTCCACCGTGACGGTCGCGACAGGGCCGTCCAGCACGCAGTCGGCCAGGCGCGCCCCGCCCGCCTCGGCGACCTCGGACG
>JAEZSU010000095.1 GCA_023421635.1 Actinomycetes bacterium
CTCAACGGCCGGAAACGGCCGCACCCACAGGCAGGATCAGAACCCGCAAGGGGGACACCTCGGGCGGAGGCCCGGGCACCGATCCTGCTCCACACCTCCACTCACTCCTAGGAGCACCGCATGGCACGTCTTGCCGGCGTCGACATCCCGCGCGACAAGCGCGTGGTGATCGCCCTCACCTACATCTACGGCGTTGGCCGGACTCGCTCGGTCGAGATCCTGAAGGCCACCGGGATCGACGAGAGCATCCGCGTCAAGGACCTCACCGACGACCAGCTCGTCGCACTCCGTGACTACATCGAAGGCAACTACAAGGTGGAGGGTGACCTTCGCCGCGAGGTGGCCGCCGACATCCGCCGCAAGGTCGAGATCGGTTCCTACGAGGGCCTGCGCCACCGCCGCGGCCTTCCCGTGCGTGGTCAGCGCACCAAGACCAACGCGCGTACGCGCAAGGGTCCCAAGCGCACCGTCGCCGGCAAGAAGAAGGCGCGCTAAGGCGCCGCCCCAGGTTTAGGAGAACAGAGCAATGGCACAGGCCAAGTCCGCGGCGCGCAAGCCGCGTCGCAAGGAGAAGAAGAACATCGCCGTGGGTCACGCCCACATCAAGTCGACGTTCAACAACACCATCGTTTCGATCACCGACCCCTCGGGTGCGGTCATCAGCTGGGCGTCCTCGGGCGGTGTGGGCTTCAAGGGCTCCCGCAAGTCGACCCCCTACGCGGCCGGCATGGCCGCCGAGTCGGCCGCCCGCCAGGCCGCCGAGCACGGCGTCAAGAAGGTCGACGTCTTCGTCAAGGGTCCGGGTTCGGGCCGCGAGACCGCGATCCGCTCGCTGACGGCCGCGGGTCTCGAGGTCGGTTCGATCCAGGACGTGACCCCGCAGGCGCACAACGGCTGCCGTCCGCCCAAGCGTCGCCGCGTCTGACGATCCGGAGCCGGGACACCCTCAGGGGTGTCCCGGCATCCGTGCGCTTCCGGATGCGGCGCGTCGCGGCATCCGTCCACAACTCAACATCTCAGCCACTGCAAGTGTCATATAGCGGGCACTTAGCCGAAAGGAACACATCGTGCTCATTGCACAGCGTCCCACTCTGACCGAGGAGAAGATCGGGGAGTTCCGCAGCCGCTTCGTCGTCGAGCCGCTCGAGCCCGGCTTCGGTTACACCATCGGCAACGCGCTGCGTCGCAGCCTCCTGTCCTCCATCCCGGGTGCCGCCGTCACCAGCATCCGCATCGACGGTGTGCTGCACGAGTTCAGCACCATCCCCGGTGTGAAGGAGGATGTCACCGAGATCATCCTGAACATCAAGCAGCTGGTCGTCTCCAGCGAGCGCGACGAGCCCATCACCGCCTACCTGCGCAAGACCGGCGCCGGCGAGGTCACCGCGGCCGACATCTCGGCCCCGGCCGGTGTCGAGGTGCACAACCCCGAGCTCGTCATCGCCACGCTGAACGACACCGCCCGGTTCGAGCTGGAGCTCACGATCGAGCGCGGCCGCGGCTACGTCTCGGCCACCCAGAACCGCAACGAGTACGCCGAGGCCGGTCAGATCCCGATCGACTCGATCTACTCGCCCGTCCTGAAGGTCAGCTACCGCGTCGACGCCACCCGTGCCGGTGAGCGTACCGACTTCGACAAGCTGATCCTCGACGTGGAGACCAAGTCGTCGATCTCGCCCCGCGACGCCGTCGCATCGGCGGGCAAGACCCTCGTCGAGCTCTTCGGCCTCGCCCGCGAGCTCAACGTCGAGGCCGAGGGCATCGAGATCGGCCCCGCGCCGGTCGAGACCGTCCTCACCAACGAGCTCTCGATGCCGATCGAGGACCTGGACCTTTCGGTCCGCTCGTACAACTGCCTGAAGCGCGAGGGCATCAACACGGTCTCGGAGCTGGTCGCCCTCTCCGAGACGCAGCTGATGAACATCCGCAACTTCGGTCAGAAGTCGGTCGACGAGGTGCGCGACAAGCTCGTCTCGCTCGGTCTGTCGCTGAAGGACTCGGTGCCCGGCTTCGACGGCGCCCACTTCTACGGCGGCTACGACGACGAGACCGTCTGACCCGGCCCGCACCTGAACGTTTTCGATCTGGAGTAATAAGTCATGCCCAAGCCCACCAAGGGTCCCCGCCTCGGAGGCGGCCCCGCCCACGAGCGTCTTCTCCTCGCGAACCTCGCCGCGGCGCTGTTCACGCACAAGTCGATCAAGACGACCGAGACCAAGGCCAAGCGCCTGCGTCCGCTCGCCGAGCGCCTGATCACCTTCGCCAAGCGCGGTGACCTGCACGCCCGTCGTCGTGTCCTCTCGGTCATCGGTGACAAGGAAGTCGTGCACGTCCTGTTCACCGAGATCGCCCCGCTCGTCGCGGAGCGCGAGGGTGGCTACACCCGCATCACCAAGGTCGGCAACCGCAAGGGCGACAACGCCCCCATGGCGGTCATCGAGCTCGTCCTCGAGCCCGTGACCAAGAAGGCCAAGAGCACCAAGAAGGCGGATGCGGCCCCCGCCGCCGCCGAGGCGCCCGCCGCTGCGGAGGAGACCGAGGCCCCGGCCGAGGACACCGCTGCCGAGGCCGGTGCGGAGTCGCCCGAGGAGGGCGCTGCCGCCGAGGCCGCCGCGGAGGAGGCCGTCGAGGCTCCCGCCGAGGAGAAGTCGGAGTAACTCCGACCGCCGCAACGCACGAAGCCCGCGTGGACCCCGGTCCACGC
>JAEZSU010000087.1 GCA_023421635.1 Actinomycetes bacterium
ACGCGGGTCGGCGCTCTCCAGCGGCTGCAGTCGCATGGCTCAGAAGTGGTACGGGTAGGGGGACCAGTCGGGGTCGCGCTTCACGAGGAACGCGTCACGCCCCTCGACCCCCACGTCCGTGCCGTACGCGAGCCGGGTGGCCTCGCCCGCGAACACCTGCTGGCCGACCATGCCGTCATCGATCGCGTTGAATGCGAACTTCAGCATCCGGATGGCGGTCGGCGACTTGCCGAGGATCGTGCGCGCCATCGCGAGCGCCTCCCGCTCGAGTTCGGCGTGCGGCACGACGCGGTTCACCGCGCCCATCTCGTAGGCGCGCTGCGCGGAGTACTCCTCGGCGAGGAAGAACACCTCGCGTGCGACCTTCTGCCCGACCTGCCGCGCCATGTACGCGGAGCCGTAGCCGGCGTCGAACGAGCCCACGTCGGCGTCGGTCTGCTTGAACCGGCCGTGCTCGGCCGACGCGATCGACAGGTCGCAGACGATGTGCAGCGAGTGCCCGCCGCCCGCGGCCCACCCCGGGATCACCGCGATGACCACCTTCGGCATGAACCGGATGAGCCGCTGCACCTCGAGGATGTGCAGGCGCCCGGCGCGGGCCGCATCCTTCACCTGGGTCTCATCGTCGGAGTACTTGTAGCCGTCGCGACCACGGATGCGCTGGTCGCCGCCGGAGCAGAACGCCCAGCCGCCGTCCTTGGGGCTCGGGCCGTTGCCGGTGAGCAGCACCACGCCGATCCTCGGGTCCTGCCGGGCGATGTCGAGCGCACGGTACAGCTCGTCGACCGTGTGCGGGCGGAACGCGTTCCGCACCTCGGGGCGGTCGAACGCGATGCGCGCGACGCGGCCGTCGTGCGTGACGTGCGCGGTGATGTCGGTGTAGTCCGCCGCGCCGGGTGCAAGGGTCCACTCCGCGGCGTCGAAGATGTCAGAGACGGTCATGCGTTCTTCCGATCCCGCCAGTCGAGCCAGCGCTGCACGGTTGCGAAGTCCCAATCCGGGCCCGTGAAACCGAGGGTGAACAGGCGCACACCGGCGCCGAACAGCGCGTCGGCGGTGTCCTCGTCGCGGCGCTTGAGCTCGTTCGAGACGACGAGGTTCGTCACGTCGGCGCCGTCGGTGTCGGCCCAGCGCGAGATGACGTCGAGCTTGTGCCCGAGCTCGTCGGGGGCGACGAAGCTGTGCCAGATGTCGGCGTGGTTCGCGACGATGCGGAGCGTCTTCTGCTCGCCCTTGCCCCCGATGAGCACCGGGATGCGGCGGGTCGGCGGCGGGTTCAGCTTCTGCCATCGCGCCTCGACCCGGTCGAGGCCCGCCGCGAGCTGGTCCAGCCGGGAACCGGCGGTGCCGAACTCATAGCCGTACTCGTCGTAGTCGCGCTCGACCCAGCCCGACCCGGTGCCGAAGATGAAGCGGCCGGTGCCGCTGCCCTTCGCGCTGATGTGGTCGATCGTTCGGGCCATGTCGGCCTGCAGGTCGGGGTTGCGGTAGCTGTTGCAGTTCACGAGCGCGCCGAACTCGATCCGCTCGGTCTGCTCCGCCCAGGCGGCGAGCATCGTCCAGCCCTCGAAGTGCCGCCCGTCGGGCTCGCCGAAGAGCGGGAAGAAGTGGTCCCAGTTGAAGACCACATCCACGCCCATCTCCTCGAGCCGGGCGACGGCGTCACGGATGTCGGCGTACCCGACGTGCTGGGGCTCGATCTGCACGCCCAGGCGCACCGGTGTCTCGAGAAGTGGCATGACGCCAGCCTATTCCCGGCATCCCCGCCCCGGCCGTCCCCTTGCCCGCCGCATCCGCCCTCCCCTCCCTGCGAAACCTCGTGGGAGGGGGAAGGATGAAGGGATGAGCCTGCCCCTCCCCGATCTCGCCGAGGTGCGCGCGAACGCGTACGTCGTCGCCCTGCCGCTGCACACCCGCTTCCGCGGCATCACAGTGCGCGAGGCCCTGCTGCTGGACGGGCCGGAGGGGTGGAGCGAGTTCTCGCCCTTCACGGAGTACGAGGATGCGGAGGCGGCGACGTGGCTGGCGGCGGCGCTGGACTTCGGCTGGATGCCGCAGCCGGCCCCGCGCGGGGACGCGATCCGCGTGAACGCGACGGTGCCGGCGGTCGACGCCGCCGAGGTCGCGCAGGTGCTGGCGCGGTTCGACGGATGCCGGACGGCCAAGGTCAAGGTCGCCGAACGCGGGCAGACGCTCGCCGACGACGTCGCACGGGTCCGCGAGGTGCGCCGCATCCTCGGGGTCGAAGGCCGCGTCCGCGTGGACGCGAACGGCGGCTGGAACGTGGACGAGGCGGAGCACGCCGTGCACGCGCTCGCCGAGTTCGACCTGGAGTACCTCGAGCAGCCGTGTGCGAGCGTCCCGGAGCTCGCGGAGCTGCGCGAGCGCATCGGGTACCTCGGCGTCCCGGTGGCCGCCGACGAGAGCGTGCGCAAGAGCGAGGACCCGGTGCGGGTCGTCCGCGAGGGCGCGGCCGACCTCGTCGTGGTCAAAGCGGCGCCGCTGGGCGGAGTCCGCCGCGCGGTCGAGGTGGTCGAGCGCGCCGGCGTGCCTGCGGTCGTCTCGAGCGCCCTGGACACCTCGATCGGCCTCGGCATGGGCCTGGCGCTCGCAGCGGCCCTGCCCGAGCTGGACTACGACTGCGGGCTGGGCACCGCATCCCTGCTCGCCGCCGACGTGACGACCGACCCGCTGCGCGCACAGGACGGCGCCGTCCCGGTGCGCAGGGCCGAGGCCGATCCGACGCTGCTCGCGAGGTACGCCGCCGCGCCCGATCGCCGCGACTGGTGGCTGGCCCGGCTCGACCGCTGCTACGAGGTGCTCGCCGCCCGCTGAGTACCCGCGCCGCGGCCCGCCGTCGACGGCCGCCGCACGCCGCGCAAGCTGACGCGAGCGAGCATCCGTTCCGTGAGTGCGTATCCGATCGGGTGCACACTCACGGAACGGATGCGCACTCGCGCGTCAGCAGCGATCAGCAGCGCGCGGGCGAGCCGGGGCTCACTCCAGGCCGCTGTAGACGTGCAGCCCCTTGAAGAACATGTTCACGATCGTGAAGTTGAACATCACCGCGACGAAGCCGATGATCGACAGCCACGCCGACCGGGTACCGCGCCAGCCGCGCGTCGCGCGGGCGTGGATGTAGCCGGCGTAGAGCACCCAGATGACGAACGTCCAGACTTCCTTCGTGTCGAAGCCCCAGTAGCGGCCCCAGGCGTCGTTGGCCCAGATGGAGCCCGCGACGAGGGTGAACGTCCAGAAGATGAAGCCGATGATCGCGAAACGGTACGCGAGCGACTCGAGCGCGTCGGCGTCGGGAAGGATGCGGAGGAACCGCGGTCCGGTCTTGGTCGCGACCGTGTCCGCCGCCGCCGCGGCAGCGCGCTTGCGCTCGCGCCGCGCCTGCATGAGCTGCACGATCGACAGGCCGAAGCTGAGGGCGAACAGGGCCGTGGCCAGGGACGCGACGAAGACGTGGAGGACGAGCCACGGCGACTTCAGCGGGTCGGAGAGCGGGGTGATCTCCACGTAGAACGCGAGGGTCGCCCCGCCGAGCAGCAGCACCGTGAGCCCGGTGATGAACGTGCCGAGGAAGCGCAGGTCGTAACGGAACAGCACGACCAGGTACACCGCCACGATGAGCATCGTGCCGGTCAGCGAGAACTCGTACATGTTCGACCACGGCACGCGCTCCGCCGCGATGCCGCGGGTGACGTCGCCGCCGACGTGGAAGACGAAGCCGATCCAGGTGAGCGCCGTCCCGATGCGCGCCCACACCGGTCGCGGGGCGGAGCCGCCCGCGGTCGTCGCGGCACTGCGCTTCAGGGTCGCGACGGGGCCGGCGCCGCCGGTCGCCGCGCCGACGAGCTCGCGGTCGTGCGC
>JAEZSU010000109.1 GCA_023421635.1 Actinomycetes bacterium
GTGCCGCACCCGCCCGCCAGTTCGCGGCCTCGACGACCATGTCCGCGAGGAACGCGCCGTCGGCCTGTCCGGCGGCGCGGATGCGGCAGGGTGCGGACATGGCCGCATCCTACCGACGCGCGGCTCAGGCTTCGATGACCAGTGGCACGATCATGGGCCGGCGACGCAGCCGCTGGTTCACCCAGCGTCCGATCGTGCGGCGCATGACCTGCGAGAGGGCGTGGGTGTCGCGGACACCGGAGGACGCCGCCTCCGCCAGCGCGGCCGCGATCTTCGGCTTCACGTCGTCGAAGACGGCGTCGGCCTCGGCGAAGCCGCGCGCGTGGATCTCCGGCCCGCTGATGACCTGGCCGGTGGCGGGGTCGACGACGGCGATGACCGAGATGAAGCCCTCCTCGCCGAGGATGCGGCGGTCCTTGAGGTCGGCGTCGGTGATCTCGCCCACGGTCGAGCCGTCCACGTACACGAAGCCGAGGTCGAGCTGGCCGACGACCGTCGCATCGCCGTCGCGGAGGTCGACGACGGTGCCGTTCTCGCCGAGGATCGTGCGCTCGGAGGGCACCCCGGTGTCCTGCGCGAGCTTCGCGTTGGCCATCAGGTGGCGGTACTCGCCGTGCACGGGGAGCACGTTTCGCGGCTGCAGGATGTTGTAGCAATAGAGCAGCTCGCCCGCGGCGGCGTGGCCCGACACGTGCACCTTGGCGTTGGCCTTGTGCACGACGTTCGCCCCGAGCTTGGTGAGCCCGTCGATGACGCGGTACACGGCGTTCTCGTTGCCGGGGATGAGACTCGAGGCGAGGATGACCGTGTCGCCGGGACCGGGCTCGATCGCGTGGTCGAGGTTCGCCATGCGCGAGAGCACCGCCATCGGCTCACCCTGCGAGCCGGTGGACATGTAGACGATGCGGTCGTCGGGCAGGTCCTTCGCCTTCTTGTAGTCGATGAGGACGCCCTGCGGCACCTTGAGGTAGCCGAGTTCCTCCGCGATCGTCATGTTGCGCACCATGCTGCGGCCGAGGAACGCGACCCGGCGGCCGTTCGCGGCGGCGGCGTCGATGACCTGCTGCACCCGGTGCACGTGGCTGGAGAAGCTGGCGACGATGACCCGTCGCGGCGACTTCGCGATGACCTGGTCGAGGACCGGCCCGATCGCACGTTCGGCGGGCGTGAACCCGGGCACGTCGGCGTTCGTGGAGTCCACCAGGAACAGGTCGACGCCCTCCTCGCCGAGGCGTGCGAAGGCGCGGAGGTCCGTGATGCGGCCGTCGAGCGGCAGCTGGTCCATCTTGAAGTCGCCCGTGGCGAGCGCCATGCCGGCCGGGGTGCGGATGGCGACCGCGAGCGCGTCGGGGATGGAGTGGTTGACCGCGATGAACTCGAGGTCGAACGGGCCGAGCTGCTCGCGCTGGCCGGCGTCGACCGTCAGCGTGTAGGGCTTGATGCGGTGCTCCTTGAGCTTCGCCTCGACGAGGGCGAGGGTCAGCTGGGAGCCGATCAGCGGGATGTCCTGCTTGAGCCGGAGGAGGTACGGGACGGCCCCGATGTGGTCCTCGTGGCCGTGCGTGAGCACGACGCCGACGATGTCGTCGAGCCGGTCGCGCAGCGGCGTGAAGTCGGGGAGGATCAGATCGACGCCGGGCTGATGCTCCTCCGGGAAGAGCACGCCGCAGTCGACGATGAGGATCTTGCCCTCGTACTCGAACGTCGTCATGTTGCGCCCGACCTCGCCGAGACCGCCGAGCGGGGTCACGCGCAGGGTTCCGGCGTCGAGGGCGGGGGGATCGTACACGGTGGTGGCCATCGCCTGCCTTTCCGGATGCGACGGGGAGTCCGCATCCGTTCATGCGCCCCGCAGGGCGCCGGTGTCCCGCCTCGTGGCGGGTGAAGTCAACGTGTCGTGCCGTGCACCTTGGGCAGCGCGCCGCCGGCGGCGGCGTTGCGGTCGGGACGGAAGTTGGAGAAGTCGACGCCGGGGACGTCGCGGACGAGGTCGAGCTCGTCCTCGATGATCGCGGCCTCCCACTCCTCCGGTCCCACGAGCGGGAGCCGGACGCGGGGGCTGGAGATGCGGCCCAGCCCGTGGAGGATGTACTTCGCGCTCACGGTGCCGGGGACGTGGGTCATCACGGCACGCACGAGCGGTTCGAGCTTCATGTGCGCCTCGGTCGCGCGGCGGAGGTCCCCCGCGTTCACGGCGTCGACGATGGTGCGGTACGGGGCGGCGGTGATGTTCGCGGTCACGCCGATGAGCCCGGACGCCCCGATCGACAGGTGCGGCAGCACGTTCGCGTCGTCGCCGGAGAAGTACATCAGGTCGGTCTGGTTCAGCACCCGGCTGACCTCGCTGAAGTCGCCCTTGGCGTCCTTGATGGCGAGGATGTTCGGGTGCTTCGCCAGCCGCAGGATGGTCTCGTACTTGATGGGCACGCCGGTGCGGCCGGGGATGTCGTAGAGGATCACCGGCAGGTCGGTCGCGTCGGCGACGAGCCGGAAGTGCGTGAGGATGCCGGCCTGGGTGGGCTTGTTGTAGTACGGCGTGACGATCATGATGCCGTCGGCGCCGGCCTTCTCGCTGGCCTTGTACAGCTCGATGGCGTGGGCGGTCTCGTTCGACCCGCCGCCGGTGATGATCTTCGCGCGACCGGCGGCCACGTCCTTGCCGACCTCGACGAGCCGCAGCTTCTCCGGGTCGGTGAGGGTCGAGGTCTCGCCCGTGGTGCCGGTGACGACGATGCCGTCGGCCCCGGAGACGATGACGTCGTCGATGTGCTTCTCGACCGCGGGCCAATCGACCTCGCCGTCGGCCGTCATCGGGGTGACGAGCGCGACGAGCACCTGTCCGAAAGGATTGCCCGCATGCGTCATGCCTCTTAGGGTATCGGTTCGCGCGGACGCCTCCGAGCCGCTCGTAGGCTGGGCGCATGACCTGGCGCACACGTGGCTCCCGCACCGTCTACGAGAACCGGTGGATCCACGTCCGGGAGGACGAGGTCACCGGTCCCGGCGGCGACGGCATCTACGGGGTCGTGCGGATGCGGCATCCCGCGGTCTTCGTGGTGGCACTCGACGACGAGGGGCGGGTGTGCCTGGTGGCGCTGGACCGCTACACCACCGGCCCGTCCTGGGAGGTGCCCGCGGGCGGCTCGGACGGCGAGGACCCGCTCCTCGCCGCCCAGCGCGAGCTGCGGGAGGAGACCGGGCTGACGGCCTCGTCGTGGACCCCGCTGGGGCGCATGACAGCGCTGAACGGCATCGCGGACGCGCCGGAGTACGTCTTCCTGGCGCGCGGGCTCTCCGCGGCCGAGGACGCCGGGTCGACGCAGCGGGAAGAGGGCATCGACCGGGTCGTCCGGGTGCCCTTCGACGCGGCGCTGGCGATGGTCGCGGACGGGCGCATCACCGACAGCGAGACGATCGCGGCGCTCGCCTACGCCGGCATCCACCTGGGCCGGTTCGCCTGAGCGATCAGCGGCCGCGGCGTGCGATGCGCGCGACGAACCGGTCCGGGGCCATCCGCGAGATCGCGGTGAGCAGGCGGTAGCGCAGCGTCGGCACCGACACCGCCTTCCCCCGTGCGAGATCCTGCAGCGACTGCGACACCACGGTGCGGGCGTCGAGCCACATCCACCGCGGCACGCCCTCGCGTCCCGCGGGCAGCCCGAGCCTGGCGTGGAACCCGGTACGGGTGAACCCCGGGCAGACCGCCGTGACCGTGACCCCGCGCGGGGCGTACGCGATGTCGGCCCACCGGCTGAACGAGACGAGCCACCCTTTCACCGCGCCGTAGGTGGAGCGCGGCGCGAACGCCGCGACGGACGCCACATTCAGGATGCGGCCCCGCCCGCGCGCGAGCATCGGTCCGAGCGCGGCGTGCATGAGCCGCATCGGCACCTCGACGTGCAGAGCGAGGTGGCGGGCCTCGTCCTCGATGTCGTTCTGCTCGAACTGCAGCGGCAGCCCGAACCCCGCACTGTTGACCAGGACATCGACCGGGCGCACCACGTCCGCGAGCCTCGCCTCGACGCGACGGCGCTCCCGGGGGCGCAGCAGGTCGGCCTGCAACACCTCCACCGCGGCGAACGTCCCGACCTCGCCCGCGACCCGCTCCAGCGCTGCCCGGTCGCGACTCACCAGCACGACGTCGACGCCGCGCCGGGCGAGTTGCCGCGCGTACTCGGCGCCGAGCCCGGATCCGGCACCGGTGATGAGCGCGGTCGACCTCATGGCGCCGCGTCCGGTGCGGGGGCGCGTGCGGGGCGGACCTCCCACGGCGCGGCCGCGATCCGGGATGCGTGAGCGGTCATGGCGCAGGTCGTCTCCTCGTGGTCATTGCAGGATGCTCGGCTGCAGGTCGCGGAGCGTCAGGTACCGGGTCATACGCATCACCCCGAGCAGCGTCGCCAGCGCGCCGACGAGCGCCCACGTCGCGACCACCCCGAGGTCGCTCCACACGCGGGAGATGTCGCCGCCGTACATGACCTGCCGGAGCGCGTCGACGACGAAGCCCATGGGCAGGACGTGGTGCAGGAGTGCGAGGGGTTCCGGGAGGGTCTGCCATGGGAAGGTGCCACCGGCGGTGACGAGCTGCAGCACCATCAGGACGAGGCCGAGGAACTCGCCGACCACGCCCAGCCAGACGTTCAGCGCGAGGATGATCCAGGTGTACGCGGCGGACGCCGCGACGAGCAGGCCGAGGACGCCCAACGGGTTGGCGAAGCGGAAGCCGAGCGCCCACGAGAGGACGAGGAACAGCCCGATCATCTGCAGCACACCCAGGAGCGCAGGGGTGAGCCAGCCGGCGAAGGTGATCCTGCCGGGGGCCTCCATCGCGGTGAGTGCGCGACGGGAGACCGGCTTGACGATGAGGAAGAGCGCGTAGATGCCGATCCAGGCGGCGAGCGCCGCGAAGAACGGCGCGAGCCCGGCACCGTAGTTCTGTGCGGCGGCGAGCGTGCGCGTCTGGATCGCCACCGGGTCGGCGAGGGTGGCGCTCTGCGCCTGCCTCGTCGAGGCGTCCGCATCCGGGACCTGCGCGACGCCGGCCGCCAGTCCGTTCTGCAGTTCGGCCGCGCCCGCGCCGAGTTCGCCCAACCCGCTCTGCAGCGACTGGGAACCGGCGAGGGCCTGCTCGGTGCCGGAGGCGGCGGTGGTGAGCCCCGAGGCGAGCTCGCCCGCGCCGGCGGCGACCTGGTCGGCGCCGGCGCTGAGCTGGTCGATCCGGCCGACGGTCGCCTGAAGCCGCTGGTCGAGGTCGCGGATGCCGTCGCCGATGGGCGCGAGCCGGGCGAGCGCCTGGTCGATCTCGGCCTGGCCCAATCCGGCGTCGGTGAGCACCTGCGCGATGTCGGCCTGCAGCCGGGGCAGGTCCCCCACCGCGATCCCTGCGATGCGGCGCGCCTCGTCCGCCACCTCGTCGATCTCCCGCACCCCGGAGGCGACCTCTCCCGCACCGGATGCCAAGGTCTCTGCCCCGTCGCGGAGCCGCACCGTCCCCGAGGCCAGTTCGCCGAGCCCGTCCGCGAGGGTGCCGGCACCGTCCCCCGCGGTGGTGAGCCCCGCGACGAGCTGGGCCGACCCGTCGGCGGCCTCGCTGAGCTTGGAGCGGATCTCGGCGAGACCGTCGAGCACCGCCTCCGCGGCCTCCTCGACGACCTTCTGCACGATCACCTGCTGGACGCGCTGGACGGCGTCGTTGCCGATGGTGGAGGCCAGGTAGTTGTCGGCGTCGTTCGTGCGCAGGTCGATCTGCGCCTGCCGCGGCGAGTCCCCCGTGATCGACGCGATCGCCGCGGAGAAGTCCTTCGGTACCACGATCGCGAAGTCGTAGCGGCCCTCCTTCAGTCCGGCCTGCGCACGCTCCCCGTCGACCTCGTGCCAGTCGAAGGTGTTGCTGTCCAGCAGCTCCTGCGCGATCTCGTCCCCGAGGTTGCGCTCGGTGCCCTCGATCTGCGCGCCGGTGTCCTCGACGACGATCGCCGCGGGGATCGACCCCAGGCGCCCGTAGGGGTCCTGATTGGCCCACAGGTACAGGCCGCCGTACAGGATGGGCACGAACAGCAGCGCGATCAGGGCGAGGACCGACAGCGTCGTCGAGGTCAGCCGCCGCAGCTCCGCGCCGACCATGGTCGAGATCTTCATCCGCCCGCTCCCGCGGGCGCCCCGGCAGCTCCCGGCACCCCCGGCTCGAGACCCAGCACGAGCCTCGCCGCCTCGCCGCCGATCACCAGGACCGCATACGACCTGCCCGCGAACTCGTCCGCGAGCCGCCACCATGCCTTCGGGTCACCCCCATGGCGGTCGGGAGCGACCACGACGAGTCCTTCGACGTCCCGCCGGAGCACTGCGAGTTCGCACAGCATCCGCAGCCGCGTCGTCGGCGGCAACGTTGCCATGGGGCGGCGGATGTCATCCAACAGGTCGTGGTGGTCGGCCCACCGCCGCGTCGCGCGGGGGTCCGCACGCCTGCCCGCGAACATCAGCTCCTCGGCGATGACGGTGCCCACGAACACCTGCGGCTCCGGCGCCGAGACGTCCGGCGCGTCCACGAGCGCCGTCCGTCTGCGAAGCGCAGCCGGATCCACCCGGCCGTCGACGCGCACCTCCCCGGCCTGCGGGCGCATACGACCGGATGCGAGCAGTCCCAGCACCGTCGGACGCTGCTCGGTCTCGGCGAATCCGTACGTCGCCAGTGTGCTCTCGTACCGGAGGGTGGTCGACGGGAGGGCGTGCACGCGTTCGCCCACGCGCACCGCATCCAGCTCGACCCGCACGGTTCATCCCGTCGCGCTCGACCCGGGAGGGTCGACGTCCGATCGAGGTGACATGCGCATGGTCCTTCCGGCATGGAGCAGGTCGCCTCACTCTCGTCGCAGCGACAGGCTCGCGCCAGGGACCATCGGCCCTATCGGTTCAGCCGTCCCGCTCCAGGCTGAGGAAGCGGTACCGGACCCCGCTCGTGGACTCGGACCAGCCGGTGGCGGGCTCGCTCGCGCGGGTCTGCCAGCCCTCGACGCGTGGTGCGAACGTGTCCCCGGCGACGGCGACGTCGAGCTCGGTCACCTCGAGCCGGTCCGCCCGCCCGATCGCCTGGCGGAAGAGGTCGCCCCCGCCGATCACCCACGTCCACTCGCCGCCGTCGGCTCCGGCGAGCGCGAGCGCCTCGTCGAGCGATCCCACGGCCTCCGCCCCGGGCACGTGCCAGTCCTGTTGCCGGGTCACCACGATGTTGCGACGGCCGGGAAGGGGGCGGAACCGCGGCGGCAGGGAGTCCCAGGTCTTCCTGCCCATGACGACCGCGCTCCTGGCGGTCACCGCCTTGAAGTGGGCGAGGTCCTCCGGCACATGCCACGGCATCCCGCCGTCCGCGCCGATGACCCCGCCTTCGGCCTGCGCCCAGATGAGTCCCAGACGGGTCATACCGCGACCGCACCGCGGATGGCGGGGTGGTGCTGGTAGTCCTCCACCACGATGTCCTCGAACGCGTAGTCGAAGATCGAGGCCGGGCGGCGCGTGAAGCGGAGCCGCGGGGACGGGTAGGGATCGCGTGTCAGCTGCTCCGCGACCTGCTCCCGGTGGTTGTCGTAGATGTGGCAGTCGCCGCCGGTCCAGACGAAGTCGCCGAGCGCCAGGTCTGTCTGCTGCGCGATCATCGCGGTGAGCAGCGCGTAGGAGGCGATGTTGAACGGCACGCCGAGGAAGAGATCGGCGCTGCGCTGATAGAGCTGGCAGGACAGCTTGCCGTCCGCGACGTAGAACTGGAACAGGGCGTGGCACGGCGCGAGCGCCATGTCGGGGATGTCTGCCGGGTTCCAGGCCGACACGATGAGGCGCCGGGAATCGGGGTTCGTCCGGATCTGCTCGATCACATCGCTGATCTGATCGATCACGCCGCCGCCGGGGGTGGGCCAGGAGCGCCACTGGACACCGTAGACCGGGCCGAGCTCGCCGTCGGCGTCCGCCCACTCGTCCCAGATGCTCACGCCGTGCTCCTGCAGCCAGCGCACGTTCGAGGAGCCCTGCAGGAACCAGAGCAGTTCGTAGACGATCGACTTCATGTGCACCCGCTTGGTGGTGATCAGCGGGAAGCCCTGGGCGAGGTCGAAGCGGATCTGCCGGCCGAACACGCTCGTGGTGCCGGTGCCGGTGCGGTCGGACTTGTGGGTGCCGTGCTCGAGCACGTCGCGGAGCAGGTCTTCGTAAGGCGTGGGGATCGCTGCGGTCACGCGCCTCACGATACCCCCGGCCGCCGACACGGGCCCGGAGCGCGCAGGCGCGGCGGATGGTCCCGAAGGGACTGTCCGCACTCACAGCCGACGCATATGATCTGCCATAGCAATCTCATAGCCGCAGTCCGAGAATCGAGGCATGAGCACGATGGCCCCAGCCCCCGCCCTCCACCGCGCCGACGGCACGCCGCCGCGCGTGCTCGTCGTGGACGACGAGCAGATGCTCACCGATCTCCTGTCGATGGCGCTGCGGATGGAAGGATGGACCGTCCGCACCGCCGCATCCGGCTTCGACGCCCTCGCCGCCGCGCGCGAGTTCGAGCCCGACGCGATGGTGCTCGACATCATGATGCCGGACCTCGACGGCATGGCCGTG
>JAEZSU010000167.1 GCA_023421635.1 Actinomycetes bacterium
GTGGCCGCGACCGCGCGGCATCCCGGGCAACGACAGCAGCGTCGTCATCGACCTCGCCGGCGGCACGGTGCCGCACACGCTGCTCCTCGGGGACCTCGGTGCCCGGGCGCAGCAGGGGTTGCGGGCATCCCACGGGTTGCGGCCGCCGTACGACGTGGTGAAGGCCGCGCACCACGGGTCCGCGGATCAGGATCCGGCGCTCTACGTGGAGGTCGCCGCATCCGTCGGGCTGGTGACGGTCGGCGCGGACAACGACTACGGGCATCCGCGGGCCGAGGCGCTCGCGATGCTCGCCGCAGCGGGCACGGCGGTCGCGCGAACGGATCGGTCCGGCATGGTGCTCGTCGACGGCGGCGCGGGCGGTCTGACCTGGTGGCGGGAACGGGGCGACGGCGTCGCGCCCACCGAGCCCGAGCCACGGGGCCGCCGTACCGGGCGACGTCGGTGACGGCGACTACGCTGGAGGCATGGCAGCTCCGCGGCGTTCGACACCGGCACGGGCGACCAAATCCGCGATCCCGCAGGTGCCGTGGCGCTCGCCCCGACCGGCGCCGATCGTGTTGGTGTCCGGACCCGAGGAGACCTGCGCCGAGCGCGCCATCGCCGGCATCCGCGAGCAGTTGCGCGCCGAGGATCCGAGCCTCGAGGTCACCGACATCGACGCGTCCGACTACGTCTCCGGCACGCTGCTGACCGTCACGTCGCCGTCGCTGTTCGGCGAACCGCGTCTCGTGCGGGTGGGCGGGGTCGAGCGGTGCTCCGACGCGTTCCTGACCGAGGCGATCGCCTACCTCTCCGGCCCGCAGGAGGGCGCGACGGTCGTGCTGCGGCACACCGGCGCGAGCGTCCGCGGCAAGAAGCTCCTCGAGGCGGTGCGTGCGGGGACCGGGGCCGGTATCGAGATCGCATGCCCCGCCATCAAGCGCGAGTCCGACCGGTACGACTTCGCGGCGGGGGAGTTCCAGGCGGCGGGCCGCCGGATCGCCCCGGCGGCGCTCCGCGCGCTCGTCGCGGCGTTCTCCGACGACGTGACCGAGCTCGCAGCCGCGTGCCAGCAGCTCATCAACGACGTCGACGGCGACGTCACGGAGCAGATCGTGGACCGGTACTACGGCGGGCGGGTCGAGACGTCGGCGTTCACGGTCGCCGACGTGGCGATCGCGGGACGCTACGGCGATGCCCTCATCGCACTGCGGCAGGCGCTGGCATCCGGCGCCGACCCGGTCCCGATGGTGGCGGCGATCGCCATGAAGCTTCGGGGCATGGCGCGGGTCGCCGGCAGCCGCGAGCCCTCGGGCGCGCTCGCCTCGCGGCTCGGCATGAAGGACTGGCAGGTCGACCGCGCCCGCCGCGACCTCTCGGGCTGGACCCAGGACTCGCTCGGCATGGCGATCCAGGCCTGCGCGCGCGCGGACGCCGAGGTCAAGGGCGCGTCGCGGGATGCGGTCTTCGCGCTGGAGCGGCTCATCACGGTCATCGCGACCCGCGCCCCCTACGCCACCCCCGCCCGCTGACCCGCCGCATCCCGCCGCATCACCAACCCGCCGCGTCGCGCTGCTGCGCCACGCCTTCGCGCCGCGTCCCCAAGAACCGGTCGACTTGCCTCGAATGTACGCAGACGGGGTGCCCAGGCGTACGTATAGGGCAAGTCGACAGGGGAGGTGCCGCCGCATCCGCCGCGTCGCCGCGCTCGCCACTGTCGACTTGCCCGAGATGTACGCAGAGGGGCCGCTCAGGCGTACATAGAGGGCAAGTCGACTGGGGGAAACGACGAAGGCCCGCCGGAGCGGGCCTTCGGAAGAGCTGGTGGGCTCAGAGCGCAGCGACCTGCTTGGCGATCGCCGACTTGCGGTTCGCAGCCTGGTTGGCGTGGATGACACCCTTGCTGACGGCCTTGTCGAGCTTCTTGGAGGCGAACACGAGCGCCTTCTCGGCGGTGGCCTTGTCGCCGGTGGCGACAGCCTCGCGGGTGCGACGCACCGCGGTCTTCAGCTCGCTCTTGACGGCCTTGTTGCGCTCGCGCGCCTTCTCGTTGGTCTTGTTGCGCTTGATCTGCGACTTGATGTTTGCCACGTCGTCTGACTTTCGTTTCTGTGAGGACAGGAGGTTGCCGGTCAGCAGAAGAGGGCTGCATCGCGGCGGTCGTGAGGCCTGGGAAAGCCCACACGCAAGCCAATGAGCGAGTCTATCAGGTTCCCGCGCTCCGCCCTGCATCCCGCTCGACCACGGCGATCGCGAGACCCAGCACGGCGTTGAACACCTCGGGACGCATCGCGGTCACGAGGTGGGAGGTGCGCGGCACCACGATGAGCTCCGACTGCGGCACCAGCCGCGCGAAGCGGCGCTCGCTCACGCGCAGCTGGTCGTACTGCCCGTTCACGAACCACACCGGGACCCGGATGCGGCTGGCGGCCGTCGCGAGATCGAGCTGCGACAGTGCCCGCAGCGCGACGTGCTGCGTGTCCAGCGCGTAGCCGCCGGCGCCGAAGTCCTGCCGGGTCTGCACCGGGAGGGTGCGGTCGAGGATGTAGTCGGCCGCCCACATCGCGCGACCAGGCAGCGCATCGGCGGTCCGTGTGAGCGCGCGGTAGGTCGCGAGCGCCACGCCGCGGGGGAGCGCCGTGCACGACGCGGCGACGAGCGCGTCGATCGGCGGCGCCGGATCGGTGCCGCCGTATTCGACGCTCAGCAGGCCCCCCATCGAATGGCCGACGAGGATCACCGGCCCGTCCGCGGCGGCCTCCTGCACGGTGCGGTCGATCGTCGCGAACGCCTCCTGCAGCGTGAACGGCTCCGACATGCGGGTGCCGTGCCCCGGCAGATCGAGGGGGATCGCGCGCACGCCGCGCTCGGTCAGGTACGCGGTCTGCGCGCGCCACATGGTCGCGGAGGTGCGGATCCCGTGCACCATCACCACCGACACCGTCATGCGGCCAGCGTACGACGCCCGCCCCACGTACAATCGTCGGGACATGTCACCCCGTGCCCTGAAGCCTCTCGAGCCGTCTGCGACCCCTCCTGAGCTGATCCGCAATTTCTGCATCATCGCCCACATCGACCACGGCAAGTCGACGCTGGCAGACCGGATGCTGCAGATCACCGGCGTCGTCGCCGACCGCGACATGCGTGCCCAGTACCTGGACCGCATGGACATCGAGCGTGAGCGCGGCATCACGATCAAGAGCCAGGCGGTGCGGATGCCGTGGGCCACGGCCGACCAGACGTTCGCGCTGAACATGATCGACACGCCCGGCCACGTGGACTTCACCTACGAGGTGAGCCGGTCGCTCGCCGC
>JAEZSU010000178.1 GCA_023421635.1 Actinomycetes bacterium
GCCCGCGCCGTCGCCGAGCGGCTGCCGGCGGTGAACCCGGAACCCTCGTCCCTGCTGTTCGACTGCATCCCCACCGGGATGACGCCGGAGACGCCGGCCGCGTTCGAGCCGTTCTTCGGGTCGGTCACCGAGGCCGAGATCGATGCCGGCCGTGCGCAGATGGCCGACGCGCTCGCGGCGTTCCTGGTGCGCAAGCCCGGCGACGCCCACGACCTGCTCATCACCCACAACTTCGTGATCAGCTGGTTCGTACGCGAGGTGCTGGAAGCGCCGGAGTGGCGCTGGATGACGCTGAACCAGGCGCACTGCGGCCTCACCGTGCTGGCGCAGAAGCCGGGCCGCCCGTGGGCGCTGGTCTCCCACAACGACCTCGCGCACCTGCCGTTCGAGCTGCGCACCGGCCTGCCCGAGGTGCCACCGGTCTGACGCTCAGCCGAGCGTCTTGCGCATCCACACCGTCGCGTTCGGGTTCTCGTTGTAGGGCTCGATCGACTCGAACCCGGAGCGGGCGTAGAGGCCGCCGGCGGCCTCGAGCGCGTGGTGGGTGTCCAGCACGAGGTCGGCGGCGCCGGCCACCCGCGCGCGCCGCTCCAACTCAGTGAGGATGACGCGGCCCCAGCCCCGGCCACGGCCCACCGGCCGCACGTACAGGTGCTTCACCTCGAAGCGGCCGCCCTCCGCCGTGTCCGGCAGCCGGCGGATGCCGCCGCAGCCGACCGGCTCCCCGTCGTCGTCCTCGAGCACGACGAACACCCCCGCCGGCTCCTCGAACACGGCGGGGTCGGGGAAGGTCGTCCGGTAGCCGCCGCCCGGGAACCCCGCAGCGCGCGCGGCGAAGTACTCGGTCAGCAGTTCGTGCGCGTGAGGGGCATCGACACGGGACGGGCGCAGGCGGACCATGCCACCGACCCTACGCCGCCTAGGCTGGAGGCATGACAACGCGTGTGGCCATCGTCGGTGGATCCGGAAAGCTCGGGCGCATCATCCGCGCCGTCGTCGAGGCCGAGGACGGCTTCGACGTGTCGGCGGTGCTCGGTTCGCGTGACGACGTGTCGGCGATCGAGGGCGCGGACCTGGTCGTGGACGCCTCCACGCCCGGTGTCTCCATGGACGTCGTGCGCGCGGCGATCGAGCGCGGCGTGAACGTCCTCGTCGGCACGTCGGGGTGGTCCGCAGAGCGGATCGCGCTGGTGCGGCCGCTCGTGGCGGCATCCGGCACCGGCGCCGTGTTCATCCCGAACTTCTCCCTCGGATCCGTGCTCGGCAGCGCCCTCGCCGCCGCTGCGGCACCGTTCTTCGACTCCATCGAGATCATCGAGGCGCACCGCGAGACGAAGGTGGACTCGCCCAGCGGTACCGCCGTGCGCCCCGCCGCGCTGATCGCCGCGGCGCGCGCGGGCGGCGGCCCGGGCGAATCTCCCCACGTCGACCAGCGCGCGCGCGGTCAGCAGGTCGCAAGCGTGCCGATCCACTCGCTGCGCCGGCCCGGGGTCGTCGCCCGGCAGGATGTGGTCCTGTCGGGGCCGGGGGAGTCGCTCACGATCACCCACGACACCGTCGAGCCCGCGCTCGCCTACGCCCCCGGCATCCGGTTGGCGCTCGCCGGAGCCCGCGACGCCACCGGCGTGATCGTCGGCCTCGACGCGTTCCTCGACATCGGCATCGGACCCAGGGCCGAGTCCGGCGAGCAGCCGCTCGTCGCGGACGGCGCCTCCGGGCAGGTCGCGCGGGTCACCGGCGCATGAGCACACGCATCGGCGTCGTCGCGATCTCGGTCGCGCTGGCTCTGTACATCGTGCTGGCCGGGCAGCGTGCCGTGCTGTTCCTGCTGAGCGGGGAACCCGTCGGCATCCTCATCGGCGCCGCCCTGATCGTGCTGCCGCTCATCGCCGCCTGGGCGCTCTACCGCGAGCTCCGCTTCGGCGTGGAGGCGGCGCGCCTCGGCCGTGCGCTCGAGGCCGAGGACGCGCTGCCCGAGGAAGAGCTCGCGGCGCGGCCCAGCGGACGGGTGCTCCGTGAGGAGGCGGATGCGGTGTTCCCGCGCTACCGCGAGGCGGTGGAGGCGGCGCCGGAGGACTGGCGGGCCTGGTACCGGCTCGGACTCGCGTACGACGGCTCCGGGGACCGCAGGCGCGCACGCGCGGCCGTTCGCACCGCGATCCGGCTGGAACGGCAGCAGCGCCGCCGCTGAACCGGGTTACGCGGCGGCCGGATCCGGCTCCGCCGCGGCGGGGACGGCGGCTGCGACGGCATCCTCGATCGTCCGGTGGGTGAACGTGAACCCGGTCTCCGCCAGCACGGTGGGCTGCACGTCCAGGTCGCACAGAAGCAGCGCATCGGCTGCCGCGGCGCCGAGCGCGAGCCGGAGCGCGGCCCCGGGCGCACGCAGGAGGTAGGGGCGGTTCATCCGCATCGCCAGGGCGAACCCGAGGTCGTTCGCGGTCGCGCGGGTCGGGCCCGTCAGGTTCACCGGGCCGGTGATGCCGGTGTCGATGACGTGGCGGATCGCCCGCACCTCGTCCTCGAGCGAGATCCACGGCCACACCTGCGTACCGCGGCCGACGGGACCGGCGAGCCCCAGCCGGGTGAGCGTGAGGAGGGGCTTCAGCACCCCGTCGGCGTGGACGACGGGTGCCGTGCGCAACAGCGCGACCCGGGCGCCCGGGCCGGCCCGGCGCGCCTCGTGCTCCCATGCGACGCAGAGCCGGGCGAGGAACGTGCGACCGGCGTGGGACTGCTCGGTGAGCCCCGTGCCTCGCGAGCCGTAGTAGCCGACCGCCGAGGACGAGACGAACGCCGGCGCGTCGGCGCCCAGGGCCCGGACCGCGTGCGCGAGGGTGCGGGTCGGGGTCAGCCGCGACCACAGCAGGGTGCTCCTGTAGCGGGCCGTCCACGGGAAATGTCCGACGCTCGCGCCGGAGAGTCCCACGACGGCGGTCGCACCGGCCAGGACGTCCGGATCGAGGGGTTCCTCGCCGGGACGCCAGGTCACCTCGTCCGGTGCGGTCGCCGCGCGGCGGACGAGCCGGGTGACCCCGATCCCGTCCGCGCGCAGCGATGCCGCGAGCGCGGTGCCGATGAGCCCCGACGCGCCCGCGAGGACGACACGGGATTCAGGCAAGCGTCGCCTCGAGCGTGATCTCGATGCCCGAGAGCGCCTGCGAGACCGGGCAGCCGGCCTTCGCCTCGTCGGCGATGCGGGCGAAGTCGGCGGCGGAGATGCCCGGCACGACGGCGTTGACGTTCAGGTGGCTGCCGGTGATGCCGGTGCCGGGGATGAAGGTGACCGACGCCGTCGTCTCGACGCTCTCCGGCGGGGTACCGTTGCCGGCGAGCGCGTGGGAGAGGGCCATGCTGAAGCAGGACGAGTGGGCCGCGGCGAGCAGCTCCTCGGGTGTGGTGACGGAGTCGGAGCCCTCGCTGCGCGCCTTCCAGTCGACTGCGAGCGGACCCTGGTTCGAGCTCTCCAGCGCGATCTCGCCCGAGCCCTCGGTGAGGCTCCCCTTCCAAGACGTGGTGGCTTCGCTCGTGACGCTCATCGGTTCCTCCTCCGCGGGTCACGGCCCTTCCGCACCCGCGACGCCAGGCTATCCGGGCG
>JAEZSU010000227.1 GCA_023421635.1 Actinomycetes bacterium
CCCCCCCCCCCCCGGGGGGCGGGGCGCTCGGCGTATGGTCGGGTCAGGAGGTCGACCGATGCCCGAGACGTTCACCCCGCAGCAGCGGCTCGTCGTCGCGATCGCCGTCCTGGCATCCTTCGTCACGTTCCTCGACGGCACGATCGTGAACGTCGCGCTGCCCGCCATCGACCGCGACCTCGGCGGGGGCCTGGCCACGCAGCAGTGGGTGGTCGATGCCTACCTCATCACCCTCGGTGCGCTCATCCTGCTGGCCGGATCCGTCAGCGACGCCTTCGGCCGCATCCTCGTCATGCGGTGGGGGCTCATCGGCTTCGGGCTCGCCTCGCTCGCGATCGCCCTCGCACCGACCGCGTTCCTCCTCATCTGCGCGCGGGCGGTGCAGGGCGCCGCGGCGGCGTTCCTCGTCCCCAGCTCGCTCGCGCTCATCACCTCGACCATGCGCGGCCCGCTGCAGGCCAGGGCGATCGGCGTCTGGACGGCGCTCACGACCTCGGCGATGGTCGCGGGCCCCCTCATCGGCGGCGTGTTCGTAGACCACCTGTCGTGGCGGTTCGCGTTCCTCATCAACGTCGTGCCGATCGCGATCACCCTCGTGCTGCTGCCGCGGCTGACCTCCCGCGACCATCGGGAACCGGGCGCGCGCATCGACTGGTGGGGCGCGGCCCTGTGCACCCTGGGCCTGGGGCTGCTCGTCTCCGCACTCATCGAGCAGCCGCGCCTCGGCTGGGGTGCGCCGGTCATCTGGGGCGGGCTCGTCCTCGGCGCCGCGCTGCTGGCCGGGTTCGTGTGGCGGCAGCGGGTCGCCGCATCCCCGATCCTCCCCCTCGGGCTCTTCCGCATCCGGAACTTCACCGCCGGCAACCTCACGACGCTGTTCGTCTACGCCGCGCTCTCGCTCAACGGCTTCGTCGTGGCGATCTACCTACAGCAGGGCGCCGGGCTCTCCGCCACACTCGCGGGCCTCGCGAGCCTGCCCACCACCGTGCTCATGATCCTGCTGAGCTCGAGGTTCGGCACCCTCGCCGGCAGGTTCGGCCCTCGGCTGTTCATGACGCTCGGCCCGCTCCTCATGGCGGGCGGATCCCTCATGCTGCTGCTGGTGACCGAGCCGTTCGACTACTGGTGGCAGGTGCTGCCTGGCATGGTGGTGTTCGGGGTGGGGCTGTCGATGACCGTCGCCCCGCTCACCTCCGCGGTGCTCGGTTCGGTCGACACCACCCGCTCGGGCATCGCGTCGGCGGTGAACAACGCGGTCGCCCGGGTCGCGGGACTCGTCGCGGTGGCCGTCATCGGCGCCGCGGTCGGCTCGCTCGACCTCGACGGGTTCCACCGGGCGGTGGTGCTCACCGCGGTCCTGCTCGCCGTCGGCGGGGTCGCGTCGTTCCTCGGTATCCGTGACCCGCGGTCCGCCGAAGCCCCGACCGGTGCGCAGAATTCAGGCTGAGCCGGCGTCACCGGCTGGAATCGGCCCTGCCTGCCCCGGCTCAGCCTGAATTCCGACACGGATGCGGGACCGCCCACGGCGGGGATCCCGCATCCACCAGTTACTTCCGGCCGCAACCCCTGTCGTGAGAGGCGGACCGCTGGGACACTGGGCCCATGGCCGTCATCGAGAACTCCAAGCTCACCGTCGTCGGCGCAGGCTCCGTCGGCTCCAGCACCGCGTACGCCGCCCTCATCCGCAGCTCAGCCAGGCACGTCGCGCTCTACGACATCGCGACCGAGAAGGTCGAGGCGGAGGTCCTCGACCTCGCGCACGGCACCCAGTTCACCGGATCGAGCGACATCATCGGCGGTAGCGACGTCTCCGTCGTCGAGGGCTCGCACGTCGTCGTCATCACCGCCGGCGCGAAGCAGAAGCCGGGCCAGACCCGCATCGAACTCGCCGCGACGAACGCGAACATCCTGCAGACGATGATGCCGCAGCTGCTCGAGGTCGCCCCCGACGCGATCTACGTCATCGTCACGAACCCCTGCGACGTGCTCACCGTCCTGGCGCAGGAGGCCACGGGTCTGCCGCCAGAGCGCATCTTCGCCTCCGGCACCGTGCTCGACACCTCCCGCCTCCGCTGGCGGCTCGCCCAGCGCGCGGGCGTCTCCCCCACCAGCGTGCACGCCTACATCGTCGGCGAGCACGGCGACACGGAGTTCCCGCTGTGGTCCAGGGCGACGGTCGGCAGCGTGCCGATCCTCGACTGGCGGAGCGAGGGCCACCCGCCCATGACCGCGACCGAGCTCGACCAGATCGCGGTCGAGGTGCGCGACGCCGCCTACAAGGTCATCCAGGGCAAGGGCGCGACGAACTACGCGATCGGGCTGTCCAGCGCGCGCGTGGTCGAGGCGATCCTTCGCGACGAGCACGCCGTCATGCCGGTCTCCACGGTGCTGCGCGACTACCACGGCATCGACGGCGTGGCACTGTCGGTGCCCTCGGTCGTCAGCGCCCGCGGCGCCGTGCCGATCCTCGAGACGGACTTCAGCCCGAGCGAGCTCGGCCTGCTCCGCCGCTCCGCCGACGCCCTCCGCGACGTCGCCGCGTCCCTGCGCTGACGACTCGGCCCCGCGCGCCGATATCGTCGAAGGGTGAGCCCGCACCGCATCCCGACCCCGACCCTCCCGCTGTCCAGGCGGGCGGTGACGGCGTGATGCTCGAACTCGCCCGCGCCAGCTGGACCGATGTCCGCACGCACCTCGAGACCCACCGCGGCGTCGCCGTGCTTCCGTTCGGCGCGCTCGAACAGCACGGCCCCCACCTGCCGCTGTCCACCGACACGCTGCAGGCGGATGCGGTCGCCCGCCGTCTCGCGGAGCGGCTCGACGCCGTGCTGCTGCCCGCGATCCCCCTCGGCAACACGTGGAGCAACGACGCGCTGCCCGGCACCGTGTCGGTCGGCGCCGACACCGTCGCGGCGGTCTGCGGCGACGTCGCCGCCTCGCTCGAACG
>JAEZSU010000233.1 GCA_023421635.1 Actinomycetes bacterium
GCGGCGACGAGCCGGTCCCGCAGCTGCAGCGAGGACCGTGCGGCGCCACGGGCAGCGGTGCGCTCGGCTGCGGCGACGAGGAGCGCCCGCAGCAGCACGAGCACGGCGCCCGCCGCCACCCACGGCAGGAGCGTCGGGACCGGTTCGCCGTCGATCGCGCCCACGAGCGCGCGGGTGAGGGCGAACGCGAAGCCGATCGTCACCCCGGTCTGGGCGAGGGTGATCGCGGCCGTGGTGGCGAAGAAGCCACGGGATGCGGTGCTGTAACGCAGCAGCCGCGGGTCGACGGGGCGGCTCATGCCGCGCGCAGGCGCTGCGGCCGCATCCGTGCTCATCATCAGTTCCCGTCCACGTGAACCGGGCGGCCCTGCAGGGGGCCGCCCGGTCGGTCAGTGCACCGCTGCCGCGGCCTTCTCGATATGGCTGCGCGTGACGCGCTTGCGGAACACCCAGTACGTCCACCCCTGGTACGCCAGCACCAGCGGCAGGCACACGAGCGCCGCCCACGACATGATCGTCAGCGTGTAGTCCGTGCTCGACGCGTTCTCGATCGTGAGGTTGAACGCGGGGTCGGTCGTGGAGGGCATGACGTTCGGGAAGAGCGCGAGCCACAGGGTCAGCACCGCGAAGGCGACCGTCCCCGCGCCGAAGCCGAACGCCCAGCCCTCACGGCCGCGTGCGTTGGCCAGGAGCGACACGATGAGTGCGACGGCGGCGAGCGCGGCGCAGGCGACCACGAGCGGCAGGGCGGGCGCGCCCGCACCGGCGGCGTTCAGCACGGTCCACACCAGGAAGAGCGCGGCCACCACGACGGTGAGGATGCCCGAGCGGGCGGCGAGCCGACGCGCGTTCCGCTGCACGTCGCCGTCCGTCTTCAGCGCGACGAAGGACACGCCGTGCGTGAAGAACAGCAGCAGGGTGGTGAGCCCGCCCAGCAGCCCGTACGGGTTCAGCAGCGTGAGCAGCGACCCGGTGAACTCGTGGTCGGCGTCGATCGGCACGCCCTGCACGATGTTGGCCACCGCGACGCCCCAGAGGAACGCGGGCAGCGCCGAGCCGATCACGATCATCCGGTCGAAGTTGCGCTTCCACCGCAGCGAGTCGCGCTGGTGCCGGTACTCGAACGAGACGCCGCGGGCGATGAGCGCCAGCAGGATGACCAGGAGCGCCAGGTAGAACCCGCTGAACAGGGTCGCGTACCACTCCGGGAACGCGGCGAACAGGCACGCGCCCGCCACGATGACCCACGTCTCGTTGAGGTCCCACACCGGGCCGATGGTGTTGATGATCTGCCGGCGGGACACGTCGTCCTTGCCGAGGAAGGGCAGCGACATGCCCACGCCGAAGTCGAACCCGTCGAGCACGAAGTAGCCGACGAAGAGCACCCCGACGATGAAGAACCAGAGGTATGCGAGATCCATGATGCGCTCCTAGTACACCGTCGTGGGGATGCGGTCCGCGTCCGTGTCGCCGTCCTTCGGCTCCGGCAACGGCTCCGGGCCCTTCTGCGCGGCCTTGCGGATGAGGCCGAACTCGACGACGGCGAGGGCCGCGTAGATCGCGGTGAAGGCGATGAGCGAGAGCAGGACGTTCCATCCCGGCACGTTCGGCGAGACGCCGTCCTCGGTGAGCATCAGGCCGAACACGATCCAGGGCTGCCGGCCCATCTCGGTGAAGACCCAGCCGACGAGGCTGCCCAGCAGCGGCAGCGGTGCGGACCAGATCGCGACGCGCCACGCCCACCGCGGCACCGGGCGGGTGGCCTTCTTGCGGGTCAGCCACAGGCCGACGACCGAGATGACCGCGGCGATGCCGCCGAAGCCGATCATCCAGCGGAACGACCAGTAGGTGACCCAGATGATGGGCGCGAAGACCAGGCCCTCGTCGCCGAGCTGCGCGGCCAGTTCCGGCCACTGCTGCGTGTACAGCGCGTTCAGGTCGTTGATGCCCTCGACGCAGCCGTCGAAGGTGTGCGTCGAGAGGAAGGACAGCAGGTAGGGCACCCGCAGCGACCAGATCTCGCTCGAGCCGTCCGGCGTGCCGAGGGAGAAGATCGAGAACGAGGCGTCCGCACCGCACGCGTTGTCGTACAGCGCCTCGGCGGCGGCCATCTTCATCGGCTGGGTGGCGACCATCTGCAGCCCCAGCTGGTCACCGGCGAGGGCCACGCCCGCGAAGGACACGAGCATCGTCCACATGCCGAACCGGAGCGCCGGGCGCATGGTCTCCTCGTTCTGGTGCCGGAGGAGGTGCCAGGCGGCGACGGCGATGACGACCGCGGCGGCGAACATGATCGCGGCGAACATCGTGTGCGGGAAGGTCGCGAGCGCCACCCGGTTCGTCAGCACCGCCCAGAAGTCCACGAGCTCCGCGCGGCTGCCATCCTCGGCCATCGTGTAGCCGACCGGGTTCTGCATCCAGGCGTTCGCGGCGAGGATGAAGTAGGCCGACAGCGTCGCCCCGATCCACGCCATCCAGATGGTCGCCAGGTGCAGCTTCGGTCCCAGCCGGTCCCAGCCGAAGATCCACAATCCGATGAAGGTCGCCTCGAAGAAGAAGGCCAGCAGGCCCTCGAACGCGAGCGGTGCGCCGAAGATGTCGCCGACGAACCGCGAGTAGGCCGACCAGTTCATCCCGAACTGGAACTCCTGCACGATGCCCGTCACGACGCCCATGGCGAAGTTGATGAGGAAGATCTTGCCGAACAGCCGCGTCAGCTGCAGCCACTTGGGGTTCGCGGTACGCACCCACGCGGTCTGGAAGATCGCGACCACCAGGCCCATGCCGAGCGTGAGCGGCACGAACAGGAAGTGGTAGAGGGTCGTGAGTCCGAACTGCCACCTCGCGAGCAGGAGCGGATCCAGGAGGTCCATTGAACGTAGCCCTTCTCCGCGCCGGCAACGATGCACCGACCCACAGCCGGGAAACCCGACACGGTTCGCATCGATTGTCCCTCCGCCAGGCTGGAAACGCACCGGGACCGACCGTGAATAATCCGCCCGTCCGTGGGCCGCCCCGGCGTACGCTCGGAGGATGCAGGAAACGAGGGGGTCCGCGTCGTGGCGGCGTTGATGATCGGCATGCCGGTCGCCCGCCCGGCAGCGGTCGCGGAGGCCGCCATCGGGACGCCGCTCGTGGACCGGTTCGGGCGGGTGCACCGCGATCTGCGCATCTCCCTCACCGACCGCTGCTCGCTGCGCTGCACCTACTGCATGCCCGAGCAGGGCAACGAATGGCTGGCGCGGGAGAGCATCCTCGACCTGGACGAGATCGAACGGGTCGCCCGCGTCGCCGCGGCCGACGGCGTCACCACGTTCCGGCTGACCGGCGGCGAGCCGCTGCTCCGCCGCGACATCGTCGACGTGGTCCGCCGGCTCGCCGCCGTCGAGGGACCGACGGGCCCGGTGCAGATCGCCATGACCACGAACGGGATCCGGCTGCCCGAGGTGCTCGACGACCTCGGGGGGGGGGGGGGGGGGGGGCGGGGGGGG
>JAEZSU010000273.1 GCA_023421635.1 Actinomycetes bacterium
CGCCCGCGGGGGGCCGGGCCGCCGACGGAGGGCAGCTGCCGATGCCGCGGATCGGCGGGGTGTGGAACGTCGCGCCGAATACGCGCTCGGAGGCACCCGACCGGTCGAGGTAGGGCGACGCCCCGCCGTCGATGAAGGGCCAGCCGGCGCCGAGGATGAGGCACAGATCGATGTCCTGCACCTCGGGGACCACGCCCTCGTCGAGCATGATCTTGATCTCCTGGGCGAGTCCGTCCTGCACGCGGCGCAGGATCTCGTCCTCCGAGACCGGGGTCTTGCCGGTCTTCAGGACCTTCTGCGCGGCCTTCGTCCAGCCGGTCACCTTGCCGTGCTTGTCCTTCTCGACGACCTCCGGCAGCTCGGCGAGCTCGTGGAAGTTCTCCGAGGCGAAGAAGCGGTCGGGGAAGGCGTTCGCCATCGTGTCCTGCACGTGCGCCGCGACCTTCCAGCCCACGAGGTCGATGAGCTGGAACGGCGTCATCGGCAGGCCGAGCGGCGCGAACGCCCGCTCGACCGTGAGGAGCGGGGTGCCCTCGTAGACCGCGCGCGCTGCCTCGCCCATGACCTTCGCAAGCAGGCGGTTGACGACGAAGCCGGGTGCGTCCGCGGTGAGCACCGCGTTCTTCCCGAGTCCCTTCGCGACCACGAACGCCGTCGACAGCGCCTCGTCGCTCGTCTGCGGGGTCTTCACGATCTCGATGAGCGGCATGACAGCCACGGGGTTGAAGAAGTGGAAGCCGACGAGACGCTCGGGGTTCGCGAGCTTCGCGCCGATCTCCTCGACCGACAGCGACGAGGTGTTGGTCGCGAGGATCGCGTCCGGGGCGATGATCTGCTCGATCTCGCCGAACACCTGCTGCTTGACCCCGACCTCCTCGAACACGGCCTCGATCACGAAGTCGCAGTCCGCGTACTCGCTCTTGTCGGTCGTGCCGTGCAGGAGCCCACGCAGCTTGTTCGCGGCGTCGCCGTCGAGACGACCCTTCGCCTCGAGCTTGGCGATCTCCTCGTGGATGTACGCGACGCCCTTGTCGACCCGTGCCTGGTCGAGGTCGGTGATGAGCACCGGCACCTGCAGGCGGCGCAGGAACAGCAGTGCGAACTGGCTGGCCATGAGGCCGGCCCCGATGATGCCGACCTTCGTGACCTTCTTCGCCAGCGCCTTGTCAGGCGCGCCGACTGGCCGCTTGGCGCGCTTCTGCCCCAGGTCGAAGGCGTACATGGATGCTGCGAACTCGTCGCTCGTGATGAGCTCGCTCAGCATCTCGTCCTCGCGGGCGAAGCCCTCGGCCTTGGTACCGCTCTTCGCCTTGTCGAGGAGTTCCAGTGCGGCGTAGGGCGACTTCGGCATCGTGCCGATGCGGCTCTCGAGCATGGTGCGGGCCATCTTGATGGCGATCGGCCACTTGGTGAGGCGCTCCATCTTGCCGGGCTCGTTCTTGCGCTCGACCTTGACCTTGCCGCCGAGCACGCCGTCCGCCCAGACCAGCGACTCCTCCAGGAAGTTCGCCGGCGAGAACATCGCGTCGAAGATGCCGTACTCGAACGCCTGCTTCGGCTTCAGCATCCGGTTCTGCTTCAGCGGGTTCGAGATCACGACCTCGAGCGCGTTCTCGATGCCGATGAGGTTCGGCAGGAGGTAGGCGCCGCCCCACCCGGGGATGATGCCCAGGACCACCTCGGGGAGCGCGATCGCCGCGGCCGACGAGTCCACCGTGCGGTAGGTCGAGTTCAGCGCGATCTCGAGGCCACCACCGAGGGCCAGCCCGTTCACGAACGCGAACGTCGGCACACCCAGCTCGGAGAGGGAACCGAGCACCTTGTGGCCGAGCTGCGCGACGAGGGTCGCCGCCTCCTTCGAGGGGAGCCGGGAGACGTCGGACAGGTCGGCGCCGGCGGCGAGGATGTACTGCTTCCCCGTGATGCCGACCGCCTGGATCTCACCGGCGGCCGCGCGCGCCTTCAGCCCGACGAGCGTCTCGCCGAGTTCCTTCAGCGTCGCGGGGCCGAGGGTGTTCGGCCGGGTGTGGTCGCGGCCGTTGTCCAGCGTGACGAGCGCGAGCACCTTTCCGGAGGGGAGGCGCACGTCGCGCACCGGCGAGTGGGTGACGACCTCGTCGTCGGCGAAGGCGTCGAGGGAGGAGAAGTCGATGTCGTCGTAGTTCGTCATGGCTGTCGCCTCACTTCCGCTTCTTGCCGTCGTAGAACGGGTTCTCCCAGATGACCGAGCCGCCCTGTCCGAGGCCCACGCACATGGCGGTGAGGCCGTAACGGACGTCGGGGCGCTCCTGGAAGTGCGCCGCGAGCTGGATCATGAGGCGGACCCCGGATGCGGCCAGTGGGTGACCGAACGCGATCGCGCCGCCCCACGGGTTCACCCGAGGGTCGTCGTCGGCGATGCCGAAGTGGTCGAGGAGCGAGATCACCTGGATCGCGAAGGCCTCGTTCAGCTCGAACAGGCCGATGTCGTCGATCGTCAGGCCGGCCTTCTTCAGGGCCTTCTCCGTGGACGGGATCGGGCCGATGCCCATGATCTCCGGCTGCACGCCGGCGAACGCGTACGACACCAGGCGCATCTTCGGCCGCAGGCCGAGCTCCTTCACGGCGTGACCGCCGGCGAGCAGGCTCATCGTCGCGCCGTCGGTGAGCGGCGATGACGTGCCGGCCGTGACCCGTCCGTGCGGGCGGAACGGCGTCTTCAGGGCCGCCAGATCCTCCATCGTGGTCTGCGGGCGACGGCCCTCGTCCTCGGTGGCGAGGCCCCACGCGCCTGCGGCGTCCTTGATCGCGACGGGCACGAGGTCGGGCTGGATCTTGCCCGCATCGTAGGCGGCCTGCACCTTGTGCTGGCTCAGCATCCCGTACCGGTCGCTGCGCTCCTTCGTGAGGTGCGGGAAGCGGTCGAAGATGCGCTCCGCGGTGACACCCATGTTCAGGGCGCCCGGGTCGACCATCTTCTCCGCGACGAAGCGCGGGTTCGGGTCGGCGTTGCCGCCGATCGGGTGGTGCCCCATGTGCTCGACGCCGCCGGCGAGGGCGACGTCGTACATGCCGGCGGCGATCGAGCCGGCCATCGTGGTCACGCTCGTCATCGCGCCCGCGCACATGCGGTCGATCGCGAAACCGGGGACCGTCATCGGCAGCCCGGCCAGGATCGCCGCGGAGCGGCCCAGGGTGAGGCCCTGGTCGCCCGTCTGCGACGTCGCGGCGATCGCCACGTCGTCGATCCGGTCACCGGGGACCTGTGCGTTCCGTTCCATCACGCCGATGATGGCCTTGACCACCAGATCGTCGGCGCGGGTGTTCCAGTACATGCCCTTCTCGCCGGCGCGCCCGAACGGTGTGCGCATGCCATCGACGAAGAAGACGTCCGAAATCTCGGCCACTCTGCCTCCAAGGTTGGGTTTCCCTCAGCCTAGGAACGCCCCCGAGCCGTCAGGAATCGGTTGGGTCGAATCTACGAAGCGG
This sequence comes from Actinomycetes bacterium, assembly GCA_023421635.1. Taxonomy (GTDB): domain Bacteria; phylum Actinomycetota; class Actinomycetes; order Actinomycetales; family Microbacteriaceae; genus Microbacterium. The sequence goes on from JAEZSU010000273.1 coordinate 3,469, forward strand.
CTTCGGGGCGGGTCTCCGCCGGTTGCACGGAACCGACAAAGGCATCCGCGATCAACTGTGAGGTTTCGAGTATCTGCCAGCCCCGGACCCCTGCCTCGGCCAGGGCGACGGAGATGGTCACCGGCGTGATCGGCTGCGGCGGCGCCCACGCCAGCCGACGCAGGATCTCCGGGGTCAGCAGGTTCTCGGTGGGCATGTGCAGCGCCTCGGCGCGTGCTTCGACGGCGGGACGCGCCGCCTTCAGGCGTGCGTCCGCCTCGGGATTGCGGTCCACCCACGCGCGCGGCGGCGGCAGGGTGTCGCTGGGCACCCGCTCGAGCGGCAGGTCGGTGGTCGCGCGTCCCCGCTCGATGGCATCCCACCAGCGGTCCAGTTCACTGCGGCTCGCTCGGCCTGTGAACGCCTTCAGTGCGGCGAGGTCGCGCTTGCTCTCGGGGTTCGCGGCGACGGCGGCGACGAGCGCGCGGTCGGGTACGAGCCGGCCGGGTGCCACATCGGACTCCCGCGCCAGGTCTTCGCGCGCCGTCCAGAGTTCGCGGGCGATGGCGTAGTTGCGGCGGCCGCGGAGGGAGTGCAGGCCGCTGAGCCGGCGCCACGGCTCGGCACGTGCGGGCTTCACCGGCCGGTCGATGACCGCCTGGAACTCCTCCTCGGCCCACGCGGTCTTGCCCTGTTCGGCGAGTTCCGCGGCGAGGACGTCGTGCACGTCGCGGAGGTGGATGACATCGAGCGCCGCGTACTCCAGCCAGGACTGGGGGAGCGGCCGGGTGGACCAGTCGGCCGCGGAGTGCTCCTTCGCGAGTGTGATGCCGAGCGTTCGCTCGACGACCGCGCCGAGCCCGACCCGTTCGTGGCCGAGCAGCCGGGCCGCCAGCTCGGTGTCGAAGATGCGGGGCGGTTCGAGTCCGAGCTCGCGCAGCGAGGGGAGGTCCTGGCTCGCGGCGTGGAGGATCCAGAGGTCCTGCGCGAGGATCGGCTGCAGCCGATCGACATCGGTGAGCGCTGGCGGGTCGATGAGCAGGACGCCCGTTCCCTCCCGCCAGATCTGGACGAGGTATGCCCGTTGCGAGTATCGGAACCCGGAGGCTCGTTCCACATCGACCGCGAACGGGCCGGTGCCCGCTGCCAGGGAATCCATCGCGGCGACGAACGCCGCTTCCGTGTCGATGACCGTATAACCGCTCACAGGTTCCTTCCGTGCGCCCGCAGCAGCGGGGCGTTCTCCGACCCCGGGGGGAGGCCGGCAAGCATGCACACCAATTCTGCCCATGCCTCGACGTGCGCACCGACATGGTCCGTCGGGGACCAGGATGCGCGCAACTCCACCTGAGCGCCGTCGCCCTCGGCCGCGAGCCCGCCGAAGCCCTTGGAGAGGGTCTTGGTGGCAGTGCCTGAGATCGCGCGGTACTCGGCGCCGCGGGAGGCGAGGGCGTCGATGAGCCAGGACCAGGTGACGTCGGCCATCAACGGGTCCGAGCCGATCTCGTTCTCGAGCGGCGCCTGCGCGAAGCAGACGACGCGCCAGGGCCCCTCCCAGGCATCCGGGTGACTGTCGTCGTGCAGGAGCACGAAGCGCCCGGTGCCGTATGCGGACTCGTCCTCGCCCGGCTCTGGACGCACGTCCGCGGCCAGGGCGTAGGCGTTCGGCGCGAGGCCGACCGGTGCGTGGATCTCACGGACGACGAGGTCGCTGCGGAACCGGGTCGAGGTCACGGCCGCGACGGCGTCCGCGAACGTCTGCGCCGGCTGGGGACGGTGGGTTGCCACGGCGACAGACTAGGCTGATGCCTCGATGATGGCCCCCAGGCGCGCCGCCGGTATCGGCGCATCCCCTGCGTTCCGCGCCGGCATGCGGACCGCCGTCCTCGGACTGTCCACGGCCCTCGGGCTCGTCGGTGCGGCATGGGCGGGCGCGGCCATCCGGGTGGCGCGGCTGGTGGTGACCCCCGCCGCGCGACGGGCGGACACCCGCATCCTCGCGATCGACGCGGCGGCGCAGACGATCACCCTCTCCCGCACCGACGACACCGTGCTGCCCGGGCGCTACGGGCTGTTCACGCGGGGCAGTGAGGACTACATCAAGCTCGGCAGCGTCCTGTCGGAGGATGCGGTCTCTGTCACCCGCAAGCTGCTCACGCACGTCGGCGCGCGCTCCCGGCTCGCCCCGGAGGCCGCCTTCAGCGGCTGGTACTACGACCGGCCCGAGCAGCTGCAGCTGCCGTACACGTCAGAGCTCGTCCCATCTGCGGTCGGGCCGTGTCCCGCCTGGGTCTTCCCCGGCACCTCCGACACCTGGTGCATCCAGGTGCACGGCCGCGGGACCACGCGTGCCGAGTGCCTGCGCGCGGTGCCGCTGCTCCATTCGCTCGGCTTCACGACGATGCTGGTGTCGTACCGCAACGACGGCGAGGCGCCGCGCAGCAAGCACGGCACGTACGGACTCGGCGCGACCGAGTGGCGCGACGTGGATGCGGCGATCGGCTTCGCCCGGCGCGCTGGGGCGAAGCGGATCCTGCTCATGGGGTGGTCGATGGGCGGTGCCATCAGCCTGCAGCTCGCGCTCCGCTCGGCGCACCGCGACCGCATCGCCGGCATCATCCTCGACTCGCCCGTGGTGGACTGGCGCGTCGTGCTGGATTACCAGGCGCACGGCATGGGGCTGCCCGCTCCGGTCACGAAGCTGGCGCTCGAGACGCTCGGGACCGGGTGGGGGACCGCGTTCACCCGCGCGGGGGCGCCCATCCCGTTCGACGCCCTGGACGTCGTCGCCAGGGCCGACGAGCTGCGCGTGCCGGTGCTGATCATGCACTCCGACGACGACGGCTTCGTCCCGTCCGACGCGTCGCACGCCCTCGCGCAGGCGCGCCCGGACCTCGTGCAGCTCGAGGTCTTCGACACCGCACGGCACACCAAGCTCTGGAACTACGACCAGAACCGCTGGAACGACACCATCCGCGGCTGGCTCGAGCGCACCAGCATCCGCGCGTCCTGACGCCCCGCATCCCCTCGCCCTTCGCCCGTCGCGCCGAACCGGCACACTCGGTGCGAGCCGGTAGCCCGGAGACTGTCGGCTCGCACCGGACATGTCGGTTCGAGGTCGTGTGGGGT
>JAEZSU010000283.1 GCA_023421635.1 Actinomycetes bacterium
TTCCGCAGCCCCTTCAGCAGGGTGATCCCGCCGAGGACCGCGCTGAGCAGGCCGGTGCTGAACAGATATGCGCGCATGTCCACACGCTAGCGCGCGAGGGTATCGCGTCGCGGCGGTTGACGCGATCGAGCGTGCGTGGAAGCGCCCCGCTGTTAGCCTGGGGGCCACCTTCCCACTGGGCTCTGTGTCCCCGAACCTGGAGATCGCGTGTCCGCAGCCGAATTCGTCGTCGTCGCCAACCGCCTGCCTGTCGATCGGGACGAGGACGGCGGCTGGCGCCGGTCGCCCGGCGGACTCGTGTCCGCGCTCGAACCCGTCATGCGCAAGTCCGAGGGGGCATGGGTCGGCTGGCCGGGCAAGGCCGACGTCGAGATCGAGCCGTTCGACTTCGACGGCATGCACCTCGTGCCCATCACGCTGAGCGCCGCCGATGTCGAGCTCTACTACGAGGGCTTCTCCAACGACACCATCTGGCCGCTCTACCACGACGTCATCGCAGCGCCGCTGTACAAGCGCGCGTGGTGGGAGGCCTACGTCGCGGTCAACGAGCGGTTCGCGCAGGCCGCAGCCGACAACGCCGCCGAGGGCGCGACCGTGTGGGTGCAGGACTACCAGCTCCAGCTCGTGCCCCGGATGCTGCGCGAACTGCGCCCCGACCTCACGATCGGCTACTTCCACCACATCCCGTTCCCCGCCTACGGGCTGTACTCGCAGCTGCCGTGGCGGCGCCAGGTGCTCGAGGGCCTCCTCGGCGCCGACGTGATCGGCTTCCAGCGCACCGCCGACGCCAGCAACTTCGCCCGTGCCGTGCGGCGGCAGCTCCGGTACGAGACCAAGGCCTCCGGCATCCGCGTGCCCGAGCCCGACGGGTCGGTCCGCCTCGCGCTCGCCAAGGCGTTCCCGATCTCGATCGACGCCGACATCTACATCGAGCTCGCCCAGCGCGAAGACATCCAGGCGCGTGCGAAGGAGATCCGCGAGGAGCTCGGCAACCCGAAGAAGATCCTCCTCGGCGTGGACCGGCTCGACTACACCAAGGGCATCCGTCACCGACTGAAGGCGTTCGGCGAACTCCTCGAGGACGGCCGGACGAGCGTCGAGGACGTCACGCTCGTGCAGGTCGCGAGCCCCAGCCGTGAGCGGGTGGCGGCGTACATGCAGCTGCGCGACGAGATCGAACTGACGGTCGGGCGCATCAACGGCGACTACGACACCATGGGGCACACCGCGGTGCGGTATCTCCACCAGGCCTTCCCCCGCGAGGAGATGGTGGCCCTGTACCTGGCGGCCGACGTCATGCTGGTCACCGCCCTCCGCGACGGGATGAACCTCGTCGCCAAGGAGTACGTCGCCAGCCGCATCGACAACCGCGGCGTGCTCGTGCTGAGCGAGTTCGCCGGTGCCGCCGACGAACTCGGCAGCGCCCTGCTGGTCAACCCGCACGACATCGGCGGCCTGAAGAACACCATCATGCGAGCGATCGAGATGCCCGCGGCCGAGCAGGGGCGGCGGATGCGGTCGCTCCGGCGCCGTGTGCGCGAGCACGACGTGCAGGACTGGTCCGAGGACTTCCTCGCCGCGCTCGGACGCACGCGCAACGACAACGGAAGCGGGAAGGCATGAGCGAGCAGTTGACGGCCGAGCAGGCGATCGAGCGGCTCGCCGCCGCACCCACCCTGCTCGTCGCACTCGACTTCGACGGCACCCTCTCGCCCCGGCAGGACGACCCGATGGCGGCTCGGATGCTGCCGGCCGCACAGGCCGCGGTCGACGCGCTCGCGCAGCTGCCGCAGACCGTCGTCGCGCTCGTGTCGGGTCGGAGCCTGGGCGACCTCGAGCTCATCTCCGAGCACACCGGCGACTCCCGCATCCACCTCGCCGCTTCGCACGGCGCGGAGTTCTGGCACCCGGGCGACGGAGACGGCGCGTCGACGCAGAGCGACGAGGACCTCGCCGAGCGCGACAACGTCCGCACCGCCGTGGAGGCCGCGGTCGCCGACCTGCCGGGCGTGTGGATCGAGCCGAAGACCTTCGGGTTCGCGGTGCACACGCGCACCGCCGACGACGACGCGACCGCCACGGCGCACGAGCGGGTGGAACGGCTCATGGCGGGCCGGGAGCCCGTCTGGCGGCGCCGCACGGGACACGACATCCTCGAGTACGCATCGCGCGCGGAGGGCAAGGACACCGCCGTCGCCGCCCTTCGCGCACTCGTGCAGGCCGACGCCGTCCTCTTCGCCGGTGACGACGTCACCGACGAGGACGCGCTCGCGAGCCTCGGGCCCGTGGACGTCGGTGTGCGGGTGGGGGAGGGCGACACCGCGGCCGCCGTGCGCGTGCCCGACATCCCCGCGATGGCGCGGTTCCTCGAAGACCTCGCCCGCGCACGCGCGGATCGCACGCGCTGAGCCGCGGCGGCGGCCGCCGCTCAACGGCCTGACTATCAGCACGCGCGATACGGCCCATAAGCCAACCGATCTTCCGTGATGGCTGGCCAGGTGCGGATAGTGGAGACACGACCACCGGCAGGCATGTCCACGGCATCCCGAAGCCCGCCGGTGGGAGCCTGCCCATCAAAGGAGATGAAATGGATCACCGTCGTACTCTGCGCGGTTGGCGGAACACCGCACTGGTCGCCGCCGCCGCGCTCGCCCTGACCACGGTCTTCACCGGGTGCGGGTCGTCGGCGCCCGCCGCCGCCCCGAGCGCTCCGGCCGAGGATGAGGTCATCCCGATGACCATCGCCCGCGGCGCGGTCACGATCGAGAACTCGATCCTCGCCGTCGAGAAGGGGTTCTTCGAGGAGGAGGGGCTGGACGTCGACCTGCAGGTCACCGGCGCGGGTGGCGGCGCAGCCACCAACTCCGCGCTGATCGCCGGCGAGATGGACGTCGCGGCCACCGACGCGGTCACCGCGGTCCGCGCGATCAACGAGGGCATGCCCATCGTCGTGGTCGCCGGCACCAAGTCGGCCAACCCCGAACAGCCGGGAGAGGCGTCTGACGGCCTCATCGTGCCCGCGGGCAGCCCGATCACCGACTGGGCCGACCTGCGCGGCAAGAAGGTGGGCGTGCCGGAGCTCGGCGGTCTGCCGCACCTGACGGTCGTCGCCGCCCTGGAGGAGAACGGCATCGCCCTCGACGAGGTCGAGTTCGTGCCGGTGCCCCTGGACGCGCTGACCGCCGCCGCGCAGAGCGGCCAGGTCGACGCGATCTTCACGTTCAGCATCTACCTGCTGCAGGCCGTGGAGCAGGGCTTCACCCGCATCGGCACCGGTGTGCGCGAGTTCCTGCCCTTCGCTCCGCAGGTCGTCTGGGTCGCCACCAAGGAGTACGCGGAGAAGAACCCCGAGGCGCTCAAGCGCTTCCTCGCCGGTCTCGCGCTCGGCACCGATTTCGGCAACGAGAACCCGGACGAGGTGCGCCGCGTCTACCGCGAGAACACCGAGATGCCGCCGGCCTTCGTCGACAATGTGATGCAGCTGGACATCCTGTCCGTCGAGTTCAACAAGGGCGGCTGGGACAAGATGCTCAAGGTCATGAAGACCCTGGGGGAAGTCAATGACGACCTCACCTTCGAGGACCTGACGTGGGAAGGCGCGCGCTGACCGGCAGCTGCCGGCTCAGCGGAGATCCATCGTGACGTGGACTCAGACCATCCGCGCGGGCG
>JAEZSU010000297.1 GCA_023421635.1 Actinomycetes bacterium
CGACCCAGGTGCGCGCGTTCGGCATCGCGCGCACCTGCTTGGCGTGCAGGGCGTCGATCGCCTCCCGCGCCGCCCACCACCCCGGGCCCTCCGCGATGTCGCCGGATGCCGAGGGCACGGTGCCGATCTCGCCGACGCCGATCCCGAACCGGCAGTCGACGCCGTCAGGCAGTGCGAGCCGGACGAGCAGGACGCCGGCCAACGCGTCCTCCAGGGAGCGGTACACCGCCTGGAGCTCGTCGCCGACGGTCGGCGCGAACGGGCGTTCGGCGACCGGGAGGTCTCGATGGACCCGCGCGACCGCGTCGTCGATCGCCCGCTGCGCCCCGGCGCGGTCGGCCAGCGCGCGGGAACCGATGATGTCGGCCGTCACCGCGGCGGACAGATCCCTGGACATGTCGACATGATATAAGCCATTTTCTAATTTCGCCAGGAAATAAGCGGATGACTTATGCGCCGCCGATCGAGGGCGGGCGCGTCGACGACGGTCAGAGCCCGAGCGCGTGCGCGAGCGTCTGCGCACGGGAGATGAGTTCGGTGCGCTGCTCCTCGACCCGCACGGGTGCGGTGCCGCCGACGCCGTCGCGGCTCGCCACACTGCCGGAGACCACGAGCACCTCGCGCACCTCCGGCGAGAGGTGCGCCGAGACCTCGGCGAGCAGCACGTCGTCGGCCTCGTGCAGCTCGATGCCGCGCTGCTCGCACGCCTGCACGAGCGCACCCGAGATCTCGTGCGCGTCACGGAAGGGCACGCCGCGCTTGACGAGCCATTCGGCCACGTCCGTCGCGAGGGAGAATCCCTGCGGGGCGAGCTGCGCCATCCGCTCGGTGTCGAACCGGAGCGTCGCGATCATGCCCGCGAACGCCGGGAGCACCACCTCGAGGGTCGCGATCTGGTCGAAGACGGGCTCCTTGTCCTCCTGCAGGTCACGGTTGTACGCGAGCGGCAGGCCCTTCAGGGTGGCGAGCAGGCCCGCCAGGTCGCCGATGAGCCGGCCGGCCTTCCCGCGGGTGAGTTCGGCGATATCGGGGTTCTTCTTCTGGGGCATGATGCTGGAGCCGGTGGAGTATCCGTCGTCGAGGCGGACGAACCCGAACTCCTTCGTGTTCCAGATGATCACGTCCTCGGAGAAGCGGGACAGGTCGACGCCGATCATGGCCGCGATGAAGGCGAACTCGGCGACCACGTCGCGTGCGGAGGTGCCGTCGATCGAGTTCTCGGCGGGGCGGTCCAGTCCCAGCCGGTCCGCGACCAGCTGCGGGTCGAGCCCGAGCGTGGCGCCGGCGAGCGCGCCGCCGCCGTAGGGCGACACGCGGGCACGGGCCGACCAGTCGCGCAGCCGCTCGAGGTCGCGCACGAGAGGCCACGCGTGCGCCTGCAGGTGGTGCGCCAGCAGCACCGGCTGCGCGTGCTGGAGGTGGGTGCGGCCGGGCATGACGGCGGTGCCGACAGCCTCGGACTGCGCCACGATCGCGTCGACGACGCGGAGGATGCCGTGCGCGATCGTGCGCGCGTGGTCGAGCAGATACAGCCGCACGAGCGTCGCGATCTGGTCGTTGCGGCTCCGACCGGCGCGCAGCTTCCCGCCGAGTTCCGCACCGACCTCGCGGATGAGCGCCTGCTCGAGCGCGCCGTGCACGTCCTCGTCGGACGGCGCGGGACGCAGCGATCCGTCGGCGACCGCCGCGGCGAGCGTGTCGAGCCCGGCGTGCATGCGGACGGCCTCGTCGGCCGTGAGGTATCCGGCCGCCTCCAGCGCAGCGGCGTGCGCGTGCGACCCGGCGAGGTCGTAGGGCGCCAGCGCCCAGTCGAAGTGGGTGGAACGACTCAGTTCTGCGAGCTCCGGTGACGGCCCGGAAGCGAACCGCCCGCCCCACAGTGCGCCCTGATTCGTTCCGTCGTGCTTGCCCTCGCTCATCGCACCAGCCTACCGATCCGTGGGGGCCGCCTTTCGTGCCCGCTCCCCCGACGCGGTCCCCGACACCGAGGCACCGGGGACCCCACGTTGGATGCGGCGGGTCAACCGGTCGAGGAGTTCCTCGAGCGGGCCGCGGCCGAGGAAGAGCGCCCACAGGGTGCACCCCATCACCACGCCCAGGGTGAGCGGCCAGAACGGTTCCAACGCCCGGAAGGCGAAGAGGTCGCCGGTGTCGCCGAGGGCGATGAGCGCCCAGACCGCCCACACCAGGATCTGCGCGGTGTACGCCGTGAGCGGCATGCTCCCGGTGGCGCGGAGCGGCCACACCAGGGTACGTACGGGCGTGCGGCACAGGAGCAGGCACGCGCCGATAACGGCGACCGCGACCCCGGTGGACCCCACCGCCTCCGGGAGCCCGCCGGAATGTGCCCGCATGCTGGTCACGAGTTCCAGGTAGGTCTGCGGCTCCGTATCCCCGACCGGGGCGAGCAGGCCACCGATGCCGTAGCCGACGAGGGCGACACCGGTGCCGGCGAGCAGCAGCATCCCCTGGACGAAGGTGGAGCGCAGGTCGAGTCGCCCGAGTGCGAGCCCCGCCGTGAGGAACACGACCCACAGCGGGAAGGGGTACGGCCAGCCGATCACCACGCCCACCGACTCACCCACGACGGTGTCCCAGAACGGCAGGAGCGCGAGCCCCGCCTGCACCCACGGCATGACCAGCAGCCCTGCGCCGGCGAGGACGAGCAGCGACCCCGCCCGCAGGCCGATGAGCGGCATCGCGAGAAGGAACAGGATCGCGTAGGCGGGGAGGATCACATACACCGGCACGCCCGTCAGGATGAGGAGGATCCCGAGCACCCACAGCGCCGCCGCACGGATGGCGAGCCTGCCGCGCGCGCGTCGGCGCGCTCGGGCGGGGACCGGGTCGGTGCCGCCCGTGGTCAGCCCGATCGACAGGCCGGCGAGCACCGCGAACAGGATCGAGGATCGCCCGTCGACCACCTGCAGCCAGGTGCCGGGCTCCGACCAGTCGAACGGCGCGAGCACGAGCAGGTGCGCGGCGATCATGCCGAGGACGGCGAGACCGCGCGCGAGGTCGATCCCCCCGAGCCGTCCGGCACCGGAGAGCCGCCCCCACTGCACCCGCGGGCCACCGGGGGCCGCAGCACGCGGCGGCGACGCTGACGGCTCGGACACGAGACGCAGTCTAGGCCGGTGGTCGCCGGAGCCCGGCAGACCGCGCGCCGCAGACCGGCTCAGGCCTGGTTCTGCTGCAGCAGCCAGACCAGCAGCGCCTTCTGCGCGTGCAGCCGGTTCTCCGCCTCGTCCCAGACCACGCTCTGCGGTCCGTCGATGACCTCGGCGTCCACCTCGTATCCGCGGTCGGCGGGCAGGCAGTGGATGAAGATGGCATCGGGCTTCGCGAGCGCCATGGTCTCCGAGGTGACCTTGTACGCGCCGAGGTCGCGGAGCCGGGCGAGCTTCTCCTCCTCCTTGCCCATCGACACCCAGGTGTCGGTGACGATGATGTCCGCGCCCGCGGCGGCCTCCACCGGATCGGTGTAGAGCGTGACCGAGCCGCCGGTCTCGGCGGCGCGGCGGTCGGCGTCGGCGACGACGTCCTCGCGGGGCGCGTACGCCTCGGGCGACGCGATCCGCACGTGCATGCCCGCGGTGACACCGGCGAGCATGTACGAGTGCCCCATGTTGGAGCGCCCGTCGCCGAAGAACGCGAGGGTGAGCCCGCGCAGCTCGCCCTTGTGCTCACGGATCGTGAGCAGGTCGGCGAGCAGCTGGCAGGGGTGGAAGTCGTCGCTGAGCGCGTTGACCACGGGGACGCGGGTGCCGCGGGCCATCTCCTCGAGACCGGCCTGCGCGTAGGTGCGCCACACGATCGCCGCGACCTGGCGCTCCAGCACCCGCGCGGTGTCGGACGGGGTCTCCTTGCCGCCGAGCTGGCTGTTCGCCGTCGAGATCACCAGCGGCGAGCCGCCGAGGTCGGCGATGCCCACTGCGAAGGAGACACGCGTGCGGGTCGAGGACTTGTCGAAGATGACGGCGACCGTCTGCGGACCGGCCAGCGGCTTCAGCATCCAGCGGTCGCGCTTGAGCTCCACCGCGAGATCGAGGATCTCTGCCTGCTCGGCGGGGGTCAGGTCGTCGTCGCGCAGCAGGTGGCGGGTCATGCGGGTGCCTCCGTGGGGGCGGATGCCGCGGCATCCGTGGTGTCGAGGAGCAGGGCGTCGGCGGCGGTCGCGAGCGCTGCGGTGAACAGGGTGATGAACTCGTCGATCTCCACGTCGCCGATGATGAGCGGCGGCGCGAGCCGGACGGTGCGGTCGTTGGCGGCGTTGACCACGAGCCCGTGCTGCTGGGCGGCGGCGGTGACGGCGCCCGCGACGGGGTGGGTGAGCGCGACGCCGAGGAGGAGCCCCGCACCGCGGACGGTCTCGACCAGCGGCGAGTCGATGGCGAGGATCGCCTCGCGCAGCTGCGTGCCGCGGACGGCCGCGTTCTCGACGAGCCCGGCGCGCTCGATCTCCTCGAGCACCGCGTCGGAGACCGCGGTCGCCAGCGCGTTGCCGCCGAAGGTGGAGCCGTGCGTGCCGGGGTAGAACAGCTCGCTCGCCGCGCCGAACGTGATGAGCGCGCCGATCGGGAACCCGCCGCCGATGCCCTTGGCCACCGTGACGGCGTCGGGGACGATCCCCGCGTGCTGGAATCCGAACCACGCACCCGTGCGGCCCGCACCGGTCTGGATCTCGTCGACGATGAGCAGCGCACCGTGACGGGAGGTGAGCTCGCGGGCCGCCGCGAGGTAGCCCTCGGGGAGCTCGACGACCCCGGCCTCGCCCTTGATGGGCTCGACGAACAGCGCTGCGACGGTGTCGTCCATGGCGGCCTCGAGCGCCTCGACGGTGGAGTCGAGGAACTCCACGCCCGGCACCATCGGACCGAACGGCTCCTGCATGTACGGCTTGCCGGTGAGGGCGAGGGTGCCCATGGTGCGACCGTGGAACGCGTCCTTCAGGGAGAGGATGCGGTGCCGCGCGGCGCCGCCGTGCAGCCGCGCCAGCTTGAACGCAGCCTCGTTGGCCTCGGCGCCGGAGTTGGCGAAGTAGACGCGGCCGTGCTCACCGGCCCCGCTCAGCCGCTTCAGCCGGGCAGCGAGGGCGAGCTGGGGCGGGGTGGCGAAGTAGTTCGACACGTGCGCGAGGGTCGCGGCCTGCCGCGAGACCGCCTCGACGAACGCCGGGTGCGCGTGACCGAGCGCGTCGACCGCGATCCCGGCGAGGAAATCGAGGTAGCGGGCGCCGTTCTCGTCCCACAGGTGCGCACCCTCGCCGCGCACGAACATCGCCATGCGGTCGCCGACGTTGCGGACCAGGTCCCGTCCCGCGTCATCGCGCCATGTCGTGCCGGTCATTTCGCAACCACCTCTGTTCCGATTCCCTTCTGGGTGAAGATCTCGACGAGCACCGAGTGCGGCACCCGCCCGTCGATGATCGCGGCCGAATCGACGCCGCCGTCGACCGCGTCCAGGCACGCCTGCATCTTGGGGATCATCCCCGACTCCAGGCGCGGCATCATCTCGCGCAGTTCGGCCGCCGTCAGGTGCGACACGAGCGAGTCGCGGTTGGGCCAGTCCGCGTAGAGCCCGGGCACGTCGGTGAGCACCACGAGCTTCGTGGCGCCGAGCGCGACGGCGAGCGCGGCGGCCGCGGCGTCCGCGTTGACGTTGAGCGAATGGCCGGGGTTGTCGAGGTCCGGCGCGATGGAGGAGACCACCGGGATGCGGCCTGCCTCGAGGTGGTCGAGCACGGGACGGGGGTCGACCGTGACGACGTCGCCCACCCGGCCGAGGTCGTGCTCGACGCCCTCGACCACCACGCCGCGCCGACGCCCGCCGAACAGGCCCGCGTCCTCGCCGGACAGGCCGGTCGCGTTCGGGCCGTGCGCGTTGATCTTCGCGACCAGCTGCGGGTTGATCTGCCCGGTCAGCACCATCCGCACCACGCCGATCGCCTCGGTGGAGGTCACGCGGTAGCCGCCCTTGAACTCGCTCGGGATGGCGAGCCGGTCCAGCATCCGGGAGATCTGCGGGCCGCCGCCGTGCACGACGACGGGCTTCACGCCCACGTACCGCAGGTAGGCCATGTCGGCGGCGAAGGCGTCCTGGAGCTCCTCCGAGACCATCGCGTTGCCGCCGTACTTGACCACCACGATCTGCTCGCTGAAGCGTCGCAGCCACGGAAGCGATTCGATGAGGGTCGCCGCCTTCGCGCTCGCCTCGGCGGGGTCGGTGTCCTGCAAATCGATCTCGGTCATGAGGAGTATGCGCTGTTCTCGTGGACGTAATCGTGGGTGAGGTCGTTCGTGAGGATCGTCGCGGTCTGCTCGCCGACCTTGAGGTCGATGATCAGCTCGGTCGCACGCGGGGTGAGGTCGACGTCTTCGCGGGGACGGTCGGGGCCGCCGGCGGTGCACACGCGCACGCCGTTCATCCACACGTCGACGTCGTACGGGTCGAATGCGGCCTCGGTGGTGCCGATCGCGGCGAGCACCCGACCCCAGTTGGGGTCGTTCCCGAAGATCGCGGCCTTGAAGAGGTTGTTGCGGGCCACCGAGCGGCCCACCTCGACGGCGTCCTCCTCGGTCGCGGCGTGCTGCACGACGATCGTGATGTCGTGGCTGGCGCCCTCGGCGTCGCCCTGCAGCTGCCGGGCGAGGTCGAGGCAGACCTCCCGGAGCTCGGCGATGAAGTCGTCGAGGTCGGGTGCGACCCCGCTGGCACCGGAGGCGAGGAGCGTCACCTGGTCGTTCGTCGACATGCAGCCATCGGAGTCGAGCCGGTCGAAGCTGACGCGGGTGACGGCGCGGAGCGCGGCATCGGCCTGTGCCGCGTCGAGCACGGCGTCGGTCGTGATGACCACGAGCATGGTCGCAAGACCCGGCGCCAGCATCCCGGCGCCCTTCGCCATGCCGCCCACGGTCCAGCCGTCGCGGCTGCGGACCGCGCGCTTCGGCCGCGAGTCGGTGGTCATGATCGCGAGGGATGCCGCCTCGCCGCCGTCCGCGGACAGTTCCGCGGTCGCCGCGGCGACCCCGCCCAGCACCTTGGCGCGGAACGCCTCGTCGCCGGTGCCGATGAGCCCGGTGGAGCAGACGATGACATCGCCCGCGCTGACCCCGAGCTCCTCGGCGACCTTCTCGGCCGTCAGGTGGGACGTCTGGAACCCGAAGCTGCCGGTGAAGCAGTTCGCGCCGCCGGAGTTCAGCACGACGGCCTCGACGACACCGTCGGCGATGGCCTGCTGCGACCACAGGATGGGGTTGGCCTTCGCGCGGTTGCTGGTGAAGACCGCTGCCCCGACCTTGAGGGGTCCGCGGTTGACGACGAGCGCCAGGTCTGGCTTGCCGGTGGACTTCAGCCCGGCGGCAACGCCCGCCGCTTCGAATCCCTGGGCTGCGGTGACGCTCACGGCGCGACTCCGTTCACGGTGAGGGCCCGGTCCTCCGGGAGGCCGAGCGCGATGTTCATGGACTGGACGGCAGCGCCTGCGGTGCCCTTGACGAGGTTGTCGACCGCGGTGACGACCACGACCCGGTTGGCGGCGCGGTCGATCGCGAGCCCCATGAGGGCCGTGTTCGCGCCGAGCACGTCGGCGGTACGGGGGAACTCCCCCGCCGGCAGGAGCGAGACGAACCGCTCCCCCGCATACGCGTCCTCCCACGCGGCACGGATCTCGGCGTCGCTGACGCCCGCGGCGATCGGCGCCGAGGTGGTGGCGAGGATGCCCCGCGACATCGGGACGATCACGGGGGTGAACGAGATGCGCACGTCCTTCGCCGCGACCGCGCCGGTTCCCACGAGCGACTGCCGGATCTCGGGGATGTGCCGGTGGGTGCCGCCGACCGCGTACGGGTTGGCGGTGCCGAGGATCTCACTGCCGAGCAGATGGGGCTTCAGGCTCTTCCCCGCCCCGGACGGGCCGACGGCCAGCACGCTGACGATGTCGCCCGCATCCACCACGCCCGCGGCCACACCGGGGGCCATGCTCAGCGCCACGGTCGAGGCGTTGCAGCCGGGCGCGGCGATCCGGGCCGCCCCGACGAGCCGCTCGCGCTGCTTCCCGCCGTCGACGGGGAGCTCCGGCACGCCGTACGTCCACGGCTCGTGGAAGTCGCCGCCGTAGAAGGCGTCCCAGTCCGCTTCCGAGGTGAGCCGGTGGTCGGCGCCCGCGTCGATGACGAGACCGGTCGCACCGAGCGCGTCGGTGTACTGCCCGGACTGGCCGTGCGGCAGTGCGAGGAAGACGATGTCGTGGCCTGCCAGCACCTCCGGGGTCGTGGGCTGGATCGTCAGGTGGGCGAGCGAGCGCAGGTGCGGCTGCTGCCGGATGAGCGGCTGCCCCGCACTCGCGTGCGCGGTGACCGTGCGGATCTCGATGTCCGGGTGCGCGGAGAGCAGGCGCAGGATCTCGCCGCCGGCATAGCCGGATGCGCCGGAGACGGCGACCGAATAGGTCATGGTTCCACCTTACTTCTGGGAGAAGACGTCACCCGCCGCGAGGCACGGGTGACACGGGCCGGAGGCGGCGACGGGCGCTCGACACCCGTGCAGGGCGGAACGCGACGTCGCCTACGGTCGGCGGACGCTCGGGCGCAGGCGCGCCGGACCGGTGCTCGGAACGAGCATGTCGGTGGCCGGCGCTGCGGGACGCATGTCGCGACGATATCCCCGGCCGC
>JAEZSU010000309.1 GCA_023421635.1 Actinomycetes bacterium
GCCGGCCGTCGTGCCGCCGCCGCCCGTGGCCGACGCCGCCGTCGACCTGGGGGTCTCGCCCCTGACCCGCCGTCAGGCGCGGGAGCAGGAGCGCATCCGCACCGCATCCGTGCCGGTCATCTCGCCCGACATGCCCGCCGCCGACGCGTTCACCCCGCCGGCTCGGGACGACGCCGCGCACCACGACGTGCCCGTGAGCACCGCCGAGGCAGCGCTCGAAGGCATCGCGGAGGAGCAGGAGGAGACGCCGGCGACGGTGTCCGACAAGCTCGGGTCGCAGCTGCTCGAGGGCGACGCCGAACCGGTGGAGCTGCCGCCGTCGTTCGATCAGCTGCTGGTGCGCGAGAGCACGTCGACGGGCGCGATCTCGACGCCCAACGCGCTCATCCTCTCGCAGACGCCGAGTTCACCCCTGGTGGGCCCGGTCACCGCGACCGGTGAGGTCATCATCACCGGCACGTTCGATCTTCCCGAAGGGCTCGGTTCCCGTGGGCACGCCCCCGGAACCACGGACGGCCGCGAGGCCGACGCCGTGCTCCTCGACGGCGAGCTGCCCCCGGCATCCTCGCCCACGCCGATCGCCGCGAGCGCGGCGGTCAGCACCATCAAGGCCGCGGACGAGATCATCCGTCCGCCGGCACCGGAGAAGGGGAGCCGGCTCATGCTGGCCCTCGCCATCACCGCCGGCGCGCTGGCGCTGGCCCTCATCGGCGTCCTCATCGTCGCCGTGACGACAGGAGTCTTTTCGTGAGTGTGACCGAGAACGTGCTCGAGGCGCTGCAAGTGGCAGCGCGAGCGGCGGATGCGAAGGGCGGCGAGGATCTCGTCGCCCTCGACGTGTCGGAGCCGTTGCCCCTCGTGGACGTGTTCCTGCTGGTGACGGGGCGCAACGAGCGCAACGTCGCCGCCATCGCTGACGAGATCGAGGACCAGCTCCTCCAGATCGGTGTCAAGCGCATCCGCCGTGAGGGTCGTGCCGAGTCCCGCTGGGTGCTCATGGACTTCGGCGACATCGTGGTGCACGTGTTCCACGAGGAGGAGCGGACCTACTACGGCCTCGAGCGGCTGTGGAAGGACTGCCCGGTCGTTCCCCTGGAGCTGCCCGCCCACGCCGCCGAGACGGAGTGACGGCACGCCCGGGCCGCACCCGATTGGGTCCACCGCTCGGGGATGTTGTAAGCTCTAAGGGTTGCCCCGCACGGGGCGGCTGAGGGCCTGTGGCGCAGCTGGTAGCGCACCTGCATGGCATGCAGGGGGTCAGGGGTTCGAGTCCCCTCAGGTCCACCAACAAGAGAAAGCCTCCGCATCGCGGGGGCTTTTCTCGTTCGGCGATGCGGCGCGGCATCGACCGATCGCGGCCCTGGGCGGAGGCCGCCACCAGCCCGGCGGCCCACGCGCTCATTCACCCAGGCGTGCCATCTCCTCGCCCATGGCATGCGTGAACGCGTCGCCCGGCACGTTCGTGGCGTCGAAGTGGATGCCGCAGCAGAGCTGGCCGTCGTAGGACACTGCCGCGACGCCGAGCCGGACATTCCCGGCGAGCACCGCCACCGGCCAGATCGCGGTGACCGGTGCTCCGGCGAGACGGCGGGCCGTTGTTGGGCCGGGGACGTTGGTGACGAACCCGGCGACGAGGTGCTGTCGCCGGGCGACACGGTCCATGATGCGCGCACCGATGGGGCCCCGCATGAACTCCAGGGTCCCCTGCGCTCGTGCCCGCGCCTTCTCTTCGCGGGTCTGGGTCGAGATCAGCCGCAGGCGCTCATCGGGGTCGGGTTCGCCGGTCGGCAGCTGCACCAGCATGACACCCACGTGGTTGCCCGCGGTTCCGCGTCGCCGCAACGCCACCGGCACCGACACGGGCAGCCGGGCGGGAGTCGGCTCCCCGGCGGCGCTCAGCGCGGCGCGAAGGCCGGCCGCGACCCCTGCCAGGAGCGCATCGTTCACCGTGGCGCCACGCGGCCGCACCCGGCGCTCGAGGGTCCGCAGGTCGGTGCGCAGGAACGCGACCCCGCGGTTCGGCTCCCGCGCGCCGAGCAGCATGGTGGGGGCGACGGCTCCTGTCTGCAGTGTCCCGCGGATCCGCTGCAGACGCACGGCGAGCTGACGGAGGGTGTGTCGCAGGTCGCGATGCGTGGGCGCCGTCGGCTCGGAGCCCACGCCGTCGCCCGGGTCTTCCACTCGACCGTCCGAATCGAAGAGCCGCTGCACGATCGCGACGGCCGCCATCCCGTCGGCCAGGGCGTGATGAACCCGCAGCACCACCCCGGGCCCCGACGCCGTCGCTCCTGGCACCACGAGGATCTCCCAGAGCGGCCGATCCAGCTCGAGCGGCTGGATCATGAGCGCGGCGCACGTCCGCTGCAGACCCGCGAGACCATCCACGGGAGCCACGAGGCGGATGTGGTGCTCGAGGTCGGGTGCGGTGCTCACCCAGGAATGCCGACCTCCACGCCGCGTCACCGAACGGCAGAGCGCCGGCAGCGCCGCGACCCGTTCGCGAAGGCTCCCGCGGAGCCCGGCCATGTCCGGCGTGCCGTCGGCGGCGACGAACCCACCCGGCGCAAGCAGGCCGGCGACGAGGAACACGTTGACCTGATCGACATGATCAAGCACGAGGTTGGCCTCATCGACCGCGGCGAGCCGCGCCATCGGATGCATGGTCACCACGGTAGCCGCCGGTCCCGCGAGTGGGACGGTGTCGCCGCGTACCGACCGCACAGCGCCTCGTCGCGGCATGCCACGGATCGCGGGACGGGCCAGTATCCGCTGGGGAGAGGATGCAGCGTGGGTGACCGTCGTCCCGGTCGACCCCGCCGACTGGGCTCACGCCGCGGCGGCGTCGACCGTGCGGAGGAACGGCAGCATCGCGTCGGCCAGGCGGTCGGGCGCCTCCATGGCCACGTAGTGCCCCACCGCGTCGAGCTGGACCGCGGTGACCGGGCCGGTCGTGACCTGCTGGACCGTCTGTGCGGTGAACGGTCCGCCGAACCCGCCGACCGCGAGCGTCGGCACGGTGAGCGGGGCGGATGCCGCGAGTGCGCGGAGCTCCTCGCCCTCGGCGAGCATCGAGCGGTACAGCCCCGCCGCCCCGCGCCACCCGTCGGGGCGACCATAGGTGCGGGCGAACTCATCCACATCCGCGGGGGTGATCGCTCCGGTGACCGCGGTCATGGCGGGGAACGCCCACTCCCCGAGCAGCTCGCGCTCGCGACCGGTGAACAGCAGCTCCGGGATCCCAGGCGCCGCCAGCGCGCCGATGTGCCACGATCCGCCGTGCGTGACGTCCGCCAGGCCCTCCAAGCCGAATCCCGCGAGGCCCATCTCGATCGCCGTCAGGCTGAGGACGTCGTCGGGATGTGTTGCGGCGAGCCGGAAGACCGTGCCGCCGGCGATGTCCTGTGCCGAGACGTGGACGGGGCCGAGTCCGAGGTGTGCGATGAGCCCGTGCAGATCCTCTGCGGCGGTGGTGCTGTCATACGCGGTCGTCGCCGGTGCCGAGTCCCCGAACCCGCGGAGATCGACCGCGAACACGCGGTGCTGCGGTGCGAGCAGGGGGATCAGCCGGCGGAACGCCCACCAGGTCTCGGGGAACCCGTGGATGAGGAGGAGAGGAGAGCCGGCGGCGCCGGCGGAGACGTAGTGGAGCGTGGTGCCGTTGACCTCCGCGACGTGGTGGTCGACGGCGGGGGCGTCTGCGAGGGGCATGATGGTGACCTTTCAGATAGACAACAAGGTTGTCCGAGTGTAGAACCAGTCAACCAGGTTGTCTATTCCCCCCGGTGCCGATACCGTGTGGGGATGGAGCGATCCCGCGGTGCCCACCTGGCCACGCTGCTGCTGACCGGATTCGAGGCGATGGTCGCAGACGTTGTGGCCGACCTCGCAGCCCGGGGACACCCCGGGGTCACCGCCACCCACGAGTTCGCCCTCCGCGCGATCGGTGAGGGTGCGCAGAGTGCCTCCGAGCTCGGCCGGCGTCTCGGGGTGACGAAGCAAGCCGCAGCCAAGACCATCTCGTCACTCGAGGAGCTCGGCTATGTGGAACGTCGCACCGACCCGGGCGACGCTCGACGGAAGCCCCTCACCGTCACCGACCGTGGGCGTGAGATGGTGACCGTCGGTGCACGGGCCTTCGACCGGCTCCGTGACGCGCTCGAGGCTGAGGTCGGCGCCGACCGGCTCGCCGTGACGGAGTCGGTGCTCGAACGTCTCGCCGCCTCCCGTGAGTCCCTGCGCGTCGAGCGCTGACGCCGCCGACCCTCAGTGGCCGCGGTGCAGGTGGTCGCGGTGCTTCCGTGCCTGGCGCTCCTTCACTGGGAGATCCAGCGGTCCCGTGACCGTCGCAGCATCCTCCCAGCACTCGACGCCGTCGATGTCCGGCATCCGATCGCGGGTGAACACCGGGTCGCGCCCCTCGCGACGCTGCTGCGTGTAGTCCTTCAGCAGCCGTATCGCGATGCCGGAGAGCAGGGCGATGGCGATGAGGTTCGTGAGCGCCATGAGCCCCATCACGCCGTCGGCCAGGTTCCACACCAGGTCGGCGCCGACCACGGACCCGCCCAGCACGGCCGCCACGACCAGCGTCCGGTACGCGATGAGCAGGCCCCGGTTCGTGGAGATGAACTCCAGATTCGACTCGCCGTAGTAGTAGTTGCCGAGGATCGAGGAGAAGGCGAGCAGGAACACGATGATGGCCAGGGCGAAGTTCGCCCACGTGCCGAGGGTGCTCACGAGCGCCCCCTGCGTGAGGTCGATTCCGCGCTCCGCGCTCGCGAGATCGGGGACCGAGACCAGGATGATGAATGCCGTGATCGAGCACACCAGCCAGGTGTCGAAGTAGACGCCGAGGGTCTGCACGAGGCCCTGCTTCACCGGATGCGTCACCGCCGCGCTCGCACCCGCGTTCGGCGCCGACCCGAGCCCGGCCTCGTTCGAGAACATGCCCCGCTTCACGCCGGTGAGCACGATGTAACCGAAGGCTGCGCCGACGACCTCGTTGAACCCCCACGCGGAGGTGAAGATCTCGACGAAGACCGGTCCGATGCGGTCGGCGTGCAGCAGCACCACCAGGAGTCCCAGGATCAGGTACCCCACCGCCATGATCGGTACCAGGAACTGGGTCACCGACGCGATGCGCCGTACGCCGCCGAACACGACGAGGCCGATCAGCACGGCGACAACGACGCCGACGAGCCAGGGCAGCCATGGCAGGTCGCCGCCGACGCCGGCGCTGACGGTTGCCGCGATCGTGTTGGCCTGGAGGGAGCTGAACGCGAAGGGGAAGCAGACGATGAGGATGACTGCGAACCAGATCCCCAGCCACCGGGCCTTCAGACCGTGCTGGATGTAGTACGCGGGCCCGCCCCGGAAGCTGTCGCGGTCGCGCACCTTGAACAGCTGTGCGAGCGAGGTCTCGATGAAGCTGGACGCGCCCCCGATGAACGCCATCGCCCACATCCAGAACACCGCCCCCGGCCCGCCGACGGCGATCGCGGTGCCGACGCCGGCGATGTTGCCGACGCCCACCCGCGAGGCGGCTGAGATGGTGAACGCCTGGAAGGCCGACACCGACTGCGGTTCACCCGACTCCGTCCGCGGGGTCTTGTCGGTCAGCGTCCGGAACATCTCGGGGATGAGCCGGAACTGCACCACCCCGGACCGCACCGTGAAGTACAGGCCCAGCAGCACCACCACCGGCACGATGATCCACGTCCACAGATGATCGCCCCACGTGAGCAGCCACTCGTTGACAGCATCCATGCCGTGAGTATGGCCCACCCCCGAGCGGGTGACGAGGCCGCTTGCCATTCCGCGCTGTGCATGGAAGTCGCTTCCGATGCTGACTATAGAAATATAGAGTCAGCCTGCTATGGTCGGCGCATGAACGTCTCCGTGGAAGGCCGGCTCGCCGCCGAGGACCGGCCGCCGCTTGCGGATGCGTGCCCGATCGAACGCGCGAGCGAGATCCTGGCCCGCCGGTCCACCCTCGTGCTCCTGCGGGAGGCGTCGTACGGCACGCGCCGGTTCGACGACTTCGTGCGCCGGAGCGGTCTGACCGAATCCGTGGTGGCCGCCCAGCTGCGTGCCCTCGTCGCCGAGGGGCTCCTCGCCAAGCGCGACTACCGCGAACGCGGGCAGCGGACCCGCGCCGAGTACGTGCTCACGGCGGCCGGCGACGACCTCGTGCCGATCCTGCTCGCCCTCGCGCAGTGGGGCGACCGGCACCGCCCGCGCGGGCATCGGCTGCGGATGACGCACACCGGATGCGGCGCGGACCTCGACCCGGTCCTCCGCTGCGAGGCGGGCCACACGATCACGGTCGACGAGGTCACGGTCGGCCTCATGAAGGGGGAGTGATGGGCAGGGAGACGGTGCGCGAGCGCACGTACAGCTGGCGCGACCCGCGCGAACTCGCCGTCGCTGCCATGCAGCTGGACGGCCTGGACTTCCTGCGCCGGATCGGGGCGGGGGAGTACGGCATCCCGCCCGCGGCGGCGACCACCGGCATCTCTCCGGTCGAGGTGGGCGAGGGCTACGCGGTGTTCACATTCGAGCCGGAGGAGTGGCACTACAACCCCATGGGAAGCGTGCACGGCGGCATCATCTCGACGCTCGCCGACACCGCCCTCGGCTGCGCGGTCCACACGACGCTCTCCGCCGGCACCGGCTACACCTCGCTCGACCTCACCGTGAAGTTCACGCGCCAGGTGACCGTCGACAGCGGCACGGTGCGCTGCGAGGCGAAGGTCGTCTCCCGCGGACGGCGCACCGCGACGGCGGAGGCCAAGGTCCTCGACGGCCGAGGCCGGGTCGTCGCGCACGCCGTGACCACCTGCATGCTCCTGCCCGCCGCGGGCTGAGCGCCCGGCCGGACGGACGGCGGCAGGACTGTCCGAACGGCCAGGCGAGGCTGTCCCGGCGGCGGGGGTGCCGCGGGCGCCTCCCGCCGAGGCTGGGTGCATGACCAACACACCCACCCCACAGATCGAGGCGCGGGGGCTCCGCAAGAGCTTCCGCGGCCGCATCCGCGTCGACGACGTCGGATTCACCGTCGGGGCAGGCCGCATCACCGGCCTGCTCGGACCCAACGGCGCCGGCAAGACGACGACGATCCGGATGCTGCTCGGCCTCGCCGCGCCCACCTCCGGCTCGGCGTCGATCGCCGGCATGCCCTACCGCGCCCTGGCGGCGCCCGCCCGCACCGTCGGCGCCGTGCTCGACTCCGGCGGGCTCCACCCGGCACGGACCGGTCGCGTCCACCTGCGGATCGCGGCGGCCCGTGCCGGTGTCCCCGCGTCCCGGGTCGACGACGTGCTCGCCGAGGTCGGGATGACCGCGGACGCCGCCCGGAAGGCCGGCGGCTACTCGCTGGGCATGCGGCAGCGGATCGCGCTGGCGGCCGCGCTCCTCGGCGACCCGCGGATCCTGGTGCTCGACGCGCCGGCGAACGGCCTCGACCCGACCGGGATGCACTGGCTGAGGCAGCGCCTGCGCGCGTTCGCGGACGGCGGCGGGGCGGTGCTCCTGTCCTCCCACCAGCTCTCGGACGTCCAGGACATCGCCGACGACATCGTCGTGATCGTCGACGGCACGGTGGCGGCGGCATCCTCGCTGCCCGACGCGCTCGCCGCCGCCCACGGCGACCTCGAGGGGTTCTACCTCTCGATCGTCGGCGACCGGACGGGGGTGCGGTGATGCTGCGGGCAGAACTGCTGGCACTGGTCAGCACCACCTCCGCCAAGGTCGCCGCAGCGGTGGCCGTCTGCGGACTCCTCGCGAGCCAGCTCGCGTTCGTCACGCTCCTGCCTGCGATCGTCCGCGGCGACATCGGTGCGGCCGAAGGCGCCTCCGAGGGACTGTCCGGGTTCGATCTGACCTCGCCCGCGACGCAGCTGGACGCGCTCAGCCCGCTCGGTGCCTCGCTCAGTGGCGGCTCCGTCGGTGTCGCGCTGCTCGCGATCGTCCTGTTCGGCGTCCTGGCGGGCACGAGCGACTTCCGCTACGGCGGCATCGTGGGCGCGGCGCTCGCGGCACCACAGCGGTGGCGCATCGTCGCCGCGAAGGCGGGAGCCGCGGCACTCGCCGCGCTCATCCTCGGCGCCGGCCTCGCGATCGTCGGGGGCGCGGTGCTCCTGGTGACCCTCGCCGCATCCGGCGTGCCCTTCGTGGTGGATCCGGCAGCGGCGGCAGCCGTCATCGGGCGCGGGATCGTCACGGTCGCCTGCCTCGTACTGATCGGTCTCGCCGTGGGACTGCTCGCGCGCAGCCAGCTCGCCGGCGTCCTCATCGTGCTCGCGGCGATCCTCGCCGAACCGGTGGTGACCGCCATCACCCAGCTCGTCAGCGGTGGCACGGCGCTGTGGACGCAGCTGCTGCCCGTCTCGCTGGCCCACGCGACCATCGGCGCGACCCCCGCGCTGCTCACCCCGCCCGTCGCCGGCGCAGTCCTCCTGGGTCTCGCGGCTGCGGCCCTCGGCGCGGCGACCCTCGCCGTCCAGCGGCGCGACATCTGATCACCCGTCCCAGAGAGGAACAAGACCATGAACGAGACCACCACCCCCGCCCGCCGGCATCCCGTCCGGCTCTGGATCGCCCTCGGCGCGATCCTCGCCCTCATCGTCGGCGGCGTCGCCGCCGGCGCGTGGTTCCGCACCGCCGGCGACCGCGCCGCCCGCGTGGACACCACCCAGACCGTGCTGGAGGACCGGCTGCAGGCGCTCGTGGATGCGGGATACCCCGCCGCCCTCGTGTCCGTGACCGAGCCCGACGGCGAGCGCCACGACGCCGCTGCGGGCGACGCCGACAACACCGCCGGGGACGCCGAGCTCCGCGTCGGCAGCAACACGAAGATGTTCGTGGCCGCCGTCGTGCTGCAGCTGGTCGACGAGGGCCTCGTCGGCCTCGACACGCCCATCGACACGTACCTGCCGGGCGTCGTGACCGGTGACGGCATCGACGGGACGGCCATCACGGTCCGTCAGCTGCTGCAGCACCGCACCGGCCTGCCCGACGACACCGCCGAGGTGGCCGAGCACGCCTTCGAGGTGCGGGACGACTACGTCTCGCCGCGTGACCTGGTGGACCGTGCGCTGGAGAAGCCTGCGGTGTTCGCACCCGGGACGGAGTACCGGTACACGAACACGAACTACCTCGTGCTGGGACTTCTGATCGAGCGGGTCACGGAGCGCGCGCTGTGGGAGCAGATCGATGACCGCATCGTCACACCGCTCGACCTCGAGCACACCTACCTGCCCCTGCCCGGGGAGCGGAGCCTGCGGGGCGCGCACCCCGAAGCCTTCCATGCCGACACGCCGGGCGAGCTCCGCGACATCACCGAGCTCGATCCGTCATGGGCCTGGGCGGCGGGCGCGCTGGTGTCGTCGACAGCTGATCTGAACACGTTCATGCAGGCGCTCCTGGGCGGCGAGCTGCTCTCCGCCGAGAGCCTTGCCGCAATGCAGGAGACCGTCCCTGCCGGTGACGAGCTGTGGCCGGACGCCGCCTACGGTCTCGGCCTGGAGCGCACACCTCTCAGCTGCGGCGGGGTGGCGTGGGGGCACGGGGGCGACATCCCCGGTACGCAGACCCGCAACGCGGTCGCACCGGACGGTACCGCCGTCTCGGTCGCCGTCACCGCGCTGCCGTGGGCGATCGTCGACCCCGCCGACGAGGAGAAGCTGCTCGAGGCGTACCGGATGGTCGTGGATGTGCTGGATGCCACGCTCTGCGACTGACCCGACGACCGCGCCGGATGCCGTCGCCGCGTCAGCGGCCCCGCATCCGGCGTGGTT
>JAEZSU010000362.1 GCA_023421635.1 Actinomycetes bacterium
CCGCCGCGGCGCGTGCTGCCTCTGCGGCCTTCCGCGCCTCCTCGTCCCGGCGCTTCTGCTCCTCGACGCCGGCCTGGTAGTCGGCGACGGTCTTGGCCGTGGTGTCCTTGAGCGCAGCGAGCTGGGCCTGCAGGGTGCCGAGGTTGTTGTTCTGCTCCTCGAGCGCCGCCTGGGCGGCGTCCGCGGCGGCCTGCGACTCCTGCATCGCCCGGTCGGCCTCCTGCTGCAGGCGGTCGCGCTCATCGCGCGCGACATTGGCCTGGTCGGTGAGGGACTGGGCGGCGTTCCGGGCGGTGACCGCATCCGTGTACACGGCCTGGTTGCGCTGGAGCAGCTTGTCCATGGTGCCCAGGCGCGCGAGCAGGTCGTCGGCGCCGGCGGCGGAGCCGGCGAGGAAGAGCTGGAGCGACGCGTCGTCGCCGCCGCTGCGGTACAGCTGGCTCGCGACCCGGCCGGCCTTGTTCGCCGCCTCGAGCGCCTTGGCGCCCTGCTCGTCGGCCTGGGCCTTCAGCTGGTCGGCCTTGAACGCGGCCTCGAAGAACGCCTGCTGCGCCTGGTAGAACTCCTGCGCCTTCTGCTGGGCGATGGCCTGCTTGTTGGCGACGTCGGCCTGCAGGTCGGCGATGAGCCGCTCGATCTTGCCGATCTCCGCGGCCTTGGACGCCTCGTTCGCCTTCGCGCGCTGCACGTCAGGCCAGGACGGGTAGCCCTCGATCGCCTGCGCGGAGGAGCCGGAGAACGCGGATCCGGCGATGCCGCCGAACGTCAGCACGCCCAGCGCACCCGCGCCGATCGCCGTGCGACGGTTCATCTGCGGCCACAGGAGGCTGCGCTCACGGGCGGTCGGAGCGCAGTCGCACTCCTCAGCCAGATCGACCTTCTCCCGCATGGAGACACCCCTCCGGTAGACAACTCGAACCACAGTAGCAACAGCATCCACACGAGCAACAGGGGTGTGGACACGCACACGCACGTCGATCTTTCCCGGTGAGAGACGGTTTCCGTCGGCGGCGCGCGGCACGATCCGGATGCGGGCGACACGCGCTCCGCGACCCGATTTCGCACCAGGCCACATCGTCACGTATGCTTGAGTGTCGGTAAGCGTGAGCCTCCGGGTTCGCTCGGCCCCATCGTTTAGCGGCCTAGGACGCCGCCCTTTCACGGCGGTAGCACGGGTTCGAATCCCGTTGGGGTCACAGATTCCGCACCATAATTGAAAAGCATGGCCCTGTAGCGCAGTTGGTTAGCGTGCCGCCCTGTCACGGCGGAGGTCGCGGGTTCAAGTCCCGTCAGGGTCGCTCCGAGCGACGGGCCCTTTTCTCGAAGAGGGCCTTTCGTCTAGGACGCGGCATCACGTCGTTCGCGATACGAGTGCCGCGCGGCTCTGTAGCTCAGTTGGTAGAGCGCACGACTGAAAATCGTGAGGTCACGGGATCGACGCCCGTCGGAGCCACAAGGACCGTCGTTACAGCGGTCCCAGAAACCCTCGCCTAGCTTCTACATGGCGGGGGTTTTGCTTTTTCCCTGGTGAGAAGCGACTTTCTGCTCGCACGACGCACCCGGTCGTTGAGCGAGCGAAGCGAGACGAAACGACACCGCCACACACGTTTCGACTCGTCGCGGCGCTCCTCGCTCAACGACCAGCGGCATCCGGCCGTTGACCAAGCGAAGCGAAGCGAAACGGCACCCCTCACCCCCTGGCCGTTGAGCGAGCGCAGCGAGACGAAACGGCGCACACACACGTTTCGACTCGTCGCTGCGCTCCTCACTCAACGACCAGCAGCATCCGGCCGTTGACCAAGCGAAGCGAAGCGAAACGGCACCCCTCACCCCCTGGCCGTTGAGCGAGCGCAGCGAGACGAAACGGCGCACACACACACGTTTCGACTCGTCGCTGCGCTCCTCACTCCACGACCAGCAGCATCCGGACGTTGAGCGAGCGCAGCGAGACGAAACGGCGCTTCGTCGAGGCGCACTCGCCGATCGCCGGGACACAGGCCCCCACCGCCTCCGGGGCACTGCCGTCAGTCCAGTCGCGAGAGGACCGCAGGGATGACGTGGGTGTCGAACAGGTCCACCGAACGGACCGCGTCGTCGACCGGCAGCGAACCCCAGCTGAACGCGCCGGCGAGGTAGTTGACGCCGGTGGCCTCCACCACATGGACGACCTGCTCGATCACCGCGTCGACCGAGCCGACGAAGAAGAGGCTCTCGTCGACTAGCTGTCGCAGATCCGGCTGTGGCGGCTGCTCGACCCCGTGCTGCCGCCACAGCCACGTGAAGTTGTCGTAGTGGTCGGCGAACGCGGCCTCCGCCTTCTCCCACGCCTCATCCTCTGTCGGCGCCACGAAGACGTGCCGCAGGATGCCGAAGCGGGGGTGCGTCCCCTCGGCACCCTCCCGTGCGGCGAAGTAGATGTCGCGACGGTCCCGGATGACCTCGAGCGAAGGTGAGCGGAACGCGAACCCGAAGATCGTGTTCTGCCCGTTGACCGCCGCATACTCGATCGATTCCGGGTTCGACGTCGGATACCAGGTGGTGAACGCCTGCTGCGCCGGGACGATCGTGAGCGGGAACTCCTCCCCCGCCTCGTTCCGGTACACACCGCGCTCGAGGGCGTCGAGGATCCGCGGCAGGAACACCTCATACCGCGCGCGCATGTCCTCGGGCCCGAGTCCGAACATCCGCGCCTCGATCGGCGACGAGCCCTTGCCGATCCCGAGCTCGAGCCGGCCGTGCGAGAGCTGGTCGATCATCGCGATCTCCTCGACGAGCCGCAGCGGGTCGTACAGCGGCACGATGAACGTCATGGGCGCCAGTCTGATGCGTGCGGTCTCACGGGCGACCGCGGCCGCGAACAGGCCGGGCGACGCGGCGAGACCGAGGGTCGCGCCGTGGTGCTCGGCGATGTGGTAGCGCTCGAAGCGTCCACGGTCCGCGCGTCTGGCGACCGCGATGCGGTCGTCATAGGTCTGGGCGATGGTGCGGCCCTCAGCGACGTCGACCCAGTCGAAGACACCGAACTCGAGATCTGCCACGCTGCGTCTCCTGTCATCCCTTGCCGCCGGTGCGCCGGACGCATCCGTCACACCTGACTGATCGGAATGTATCGTCTCCGCCCCGGCGGGGTCGCGGTTGCCCTCAGTCACTGGGATACGCGTCCGGCCGGCTCCGTTTCGTCTCGTCGCTGCGCTCCTCGCTCAACGACCGGAGGCTTCTGGGCGTTGAGCGAGCGAAGCGAGACGAAACGGCGCATCGACCCGCCGCTGCGGTCTACTCCCCGAAGTGGGCCGCGGGCACGGCGAACACGTTCGCCGAGATCCGGGTCCCGCCCTCGGGGGCGGGTTCGCCATCCGGGATGACCGCGAACCTGCCCGCGCTCCCCCTGACGCTCACTCCACCCGAGCTGCACGCGGACTGGTTCCGCTCCGGCCCGGCGTCGACGACGAGGCAGATGGACCCGGGATCGCGCCCTTGCGCGAGCCACAGGGACGCGCCCTCGTGCGCTCCGACGTACCGGCTCGACGACGCGTCGATCGCTTCGTCGGCTGCGGCGGCGACACCCGGCAACTCGTCCCGCTGCTCGCGGTCGCGTGCGAGGTCGGCGTAGCCCCCGCCCGGCGCCGCACAGCCAGCCAGCGACACGGCGGCGGCCAACGCCAGCGTCGCTGCGAACGTTCTTCGAGCCCAGGTCATATCGCGAATCTCGCACATGCGTCGCCCTCCCGTCCAGCACGACCATGGCGCGCCCCGTTTCGTCTCGTCGCTGCGCTCCTCGCTCAACGACCAGGGATTCTCGTCGCTGCGCTCCTCGCTCAACGACCGGGGATTCTCGTCGCTGCGCTCCTCGCTCAACGACCGGGGACTTCTGGTCGTTGAGCGAGCGGAGCGAGACGAAACGGCACCCGCCGTCGCGGGGAACACGGCGCACGACGGTCGCGGGCGTGAGGGTGAGCCCCGGGCGCACGGGTACTCACGGTGCACCGA
Organism: Actinomycetes bacterium; assembly: GCA_023421635.1. Taxonomy (GTDB): domain Bacteria; phylum Actinomycetota; class Actinomycetes; order Actinomycetales; family Microbacteriaceae; genus Microbacterium. The sequence continues at coordinate 3,988 of JAEZSU010000362.1, forward strand.
TGCGGTACGCACCCCGGAACGGGGGCGTGCTCACGGACCTTCGTCACCCGGCGTGCATCGCTCGCGCGCGCCTGGGATGGATGGCGACAGCCGATGGAGCTCACCCGCACGGCGGGGGCGCCGCATCGGATCCATCCGAAGGATGCCGATGCCCTGGGACCTGTGCCGACGTCCACCGCATCGAGGAGGAACTCCGAACGAACGGCTGCCGCGTTCGAGAGGAGATCCAATGAGGAAGTTCGCGAGGGGCGCAGCCGCAGCGCTCCTCATCGGTATGAGTCCGCTCATGCTCGGAGCGGCCGCCGCACCGGCCGCGACCGCCGCGGACGAGGCAGCAGCCCAACCCGCCGCTGTCGCCGTCGACGGCCGCTCGTGCATCGCGAGCCCCGCCTGGACCGAGACCATCATCGTCTCGCCGGAGGTGCCCGCAGTCCCCGAGGTCCCCGCAATCCCGGAGATCCCCGAGATCAGCCACATGGAGACCGTCGTCATCCAGGAGGCGTGGACCGAGACGGTCGTCGACCAGGAGGCCTGGGACGAGGAGGTGTTCGACCACTGGCAGCACTACTCCTGGACCGGTGGACCGCACACGTCCGACGAGGCCCCGGCGTTCCCGAGCGGCGACTGGCAGGCCAACGTGCAGGGCGACCCGCACGGCGTCGGAGTGGAAGGCGCGTACTTCCGCTCGCACGGCAACGCCGGCAACGGTGACTGGTTCTACCTCGAGGCGGTCACCCGCACCGTGCACCACGACGCGGTGACCCACGAGGTCTATCACCCGGCCATCACCGAAGAGGTGAAGGTCATCGACCAGGAGTACGTCCCGGGTGTTCCGGGCATCCCCGGCCGCCCCGCCATCCCGGCGGTGGTCGAGTACATCCACCACCCCGCGGTCGAGTGCCCGGCAGCAGCCGACACGACCGCCGCCGCGACGCCCGCGGTGACCACGACGCTCCCCGCGACCGGTGGCGACGCCGCGCTCCCGGTACTGGTGGGCGGTGTGGGCGCACTCGCCGTCGGACTGCTGATCCTCGGCATCCGCCGGTTCGCCCGCACCTGACGGAGCGAAACCCCCGCACGCGCGGGACAGCACGGGCCCCGGCCCCGCCACCGAGCGGGGACGGGGCCCTTCGCGTCCCGCCCGCACCCCCGGATGCCGGACCGCGCGCCTCAGCGTATGACCGCCGCGACCGCGCTGAGTTCGACGAGCGCGCCCGGCACCCCGAGCCCCGAAACGCGGGCCGCCGTGACCAGCGGTGGCCGGTCGGAGGCGAGTTCACCGGCGATCGCCCCATAGCCGGCGGCCAGATCGACGCCGTCGACGAACAGCACGTTCCACTGGACGACATCGGACAGGTCGGCGCCTGCCGCCGCCAGCGCGACCCGCGCGTTCGCCAGCGCTCGCGCCGACTGGACTGCGACGTCGCCCTCACCGACGATGACGCCGTCCTCGTCGACCGCGTTCTGCCCGCCGACGTAGATCGTGGTCGCGCCCGCCGGGACCACGGCGACGTGACTGAACGCCGGACTCGAGACGAGCCCCTTGGGCCGGATGCGCTCGATACCCTTCATGCGAGCAGCATCCCACCACACGCCGACACGGGGAACCCGCGCTGCCGTCAGGCGGGGCGCTCGGCGCCGAGCACCCGCAGCAGATCGACCAGTTGCGCGCGCTGCTCGGTCGAGAGCGCATCGAGCATCCGCACCTCGGCGGCGACGAGCTCGCGCATGGCGCGTTCCGCCACCGCCCGGCCCTCCGGCGTGATCCGCACGATGCGGCTCCGGGTGTCGTCGGGGTTCCACCGCCGGGCGACGAAGCCGCGCTGTTCCAGCCGGTCCGTGCGATTGGCCATGGTCGCCGAGGGTGTGCGGGTCTGCGCCGCGAGCTCCGACGGCGTGGACATGCCCCGCGGGGCCACGCACAGGCTGGAGAGGATCTCGAACTCGCCCGTCTCCAGGCCCGCCCGTTCGAACGCCCGGGCGCGCTCCACCTGCAGCGCCTGACCGAGCCGCCGCATGCGGGAGAAGACCTCCAGCGGCGAGAAGTCGAGGTCGGGCAGCTCGTGCTTCCACGCGGCGATGACGAGGTCGACGTCGCCGGTGACGGCATCCGTCCCCTGTCGCCGTGGCATCCGATCACCTCTCTCGTCGGCGGGCATGCGGATGCCGCGTGGATCCGCGACCGCCACAGTATCGCGGCGGCGCGGGGTGCCGGGAGCCGCTGGCCGTAGGATCCAGAGGCGGGGGACGTCGGCGCGGCCGGCGGACGGCACCGGGGAGCCGAGGGGAACGGACACATGGAGTCGAGCGCACGCGTTCGCAGACGGCCGCGCCGCATCCACGGCATCCTCCTGCTCGCGAGCACGCTCGTGGTGCTCGTCGCGGCAGGCGTCGCGCTGTGGTGGGCGCTGTCCTCGTCCGCCCGGGCGCCGCAGGTCGGCCCGTCCGCATCGCCCACCGCATCCTCCACCCCGAGCGCGACCGTCCTCTCCCCCGCGGAGGCCCTGCTCGCGACCACCGAAGACCCGAACGCCTGTGCGGTCGAGTTCACCGGCGACGGCGTCTCGGACGCCCCGCAGCTGCAGTTCCAGGACACGCGCTACGAGGCCCTGCCCATCCCCGCTCGGGACGGGCTGGTGTTCGGCGGCTGGTACCCGACGGCGGATGCGGCCGCCGCCCTCGATGCGAGCGTGCGGGTGAACGGCGCCGAACTCGTCGCCTGCACCGACCGGCACCTGGTGCTCCACGCCGGCTGGACCACGCCGGCGGACCTCGCGGCAGCCGACGTGGGCGTGCCGATCCTCATGTACCACCAGTTCACGACGAACCCGGCGGGCGAGGACGTCCCCCTGAAGCTCAACTTCATCTACACGGCCGACTTCGACGCGCAGATGGCGTACCTCGCCGAGACCGGCTTCTACTTCCCCACGTGGGACGAGCTGAGCGCCTTCATCGACGGACGCCTGTGGCTGCCGGAGCGGTCGGTCATCGTGACCGACGACGACGCGGATCGCACCTGGCTCGAACTCGGCGTCCCCATCGTGGACGCGCACGGGGTGCTCACCACCTCGTTCGTGATCACGAAGTGGCGATCGGAGCCCACGCCGTCGCGCTACGTGCTGCAGCGGTCGCACACGCACGACATGCACGACCCCGGCGCGAACGGGCAGGGCCGGATGGTGAACTGGTCCGCCGCCGAGATCGCAGCGGACATGGAGACCTCCGCGCAGATCCTCGGCGCGAAGGAGGTCATGGCGTACCCCTTCGGGCACTACGACGACACCGCCAAGCAGGGCCTCCGCGACGCGGGGTACGAACTCGCCCGCACGATCGAGCAGGGGTACGTGCACGTCGGTACCGACAAGCTCGCGCTTCCCTGCATCCGGGTGAACTACGGCACGACGCTGGAGCAGTTCATCGCCGCGGTGGGCTGACGCTCACAGTTCGCCCGGCGACATCGCCTGCCGGTCGAGTTCGTCGACGACGGTCCTGGCCCGCGACGCAGTCCGGCCGGTGCCGCGCCGCGGCGCGTAGACCACGAGCGAGTGGAAGAGGAAGCGCGCGACGAACGCGACGACGAGGGTGATGCCCGTCGCGATGACGACGGAGATGTGCCAGCTCGAGATGAGCCAGGCCGTGATCGGGATGCGGATGACGAGTTCCGCGTTGTTGAACGCGAACGACTTCGCGAACCGGATGAACCCGCCGGAAGCCGCGGCCCGCATGTCCCGGAAGACGAACCGCTCCTGCAGCAGGAAGTTCGCGATGATCGTCGTCTCGGCCGCGACGATCATCGCCGGCACATCCGACATGCCCAGGGCGGACAGCAGCCAGACGATCCCGAGATTCGCCACGGCCCCGGCCGCGCCGATGAGCGCGAAGGCCGACATCTTCCCGAACCGCAGGGCGGTCAGCTGCACCAGCAGCTCCATGCCCTGCTTGAACGACGCCTTGGACCGCCCCGCATGGCGCGCCGCGAAGGCGAACGGGATCTCCGCGACCCGCAACGGCTGCCGCGCCAGCACCTCGAGCAGGATCTTGAAGCCGCGCGGCATGAGCCGGTCGACCCGTACCGCCCTGCGGTCGAGCAGGAAGAACCCCGTCATCGGGTCGCTGACCTCGCGCAGCCGGATCGGGAACATCGCCTTGGTGAGCATGGTCGACAGCCGGGAGGCGAGCACCCTGGAGCGGTCGCTGAGGCCGCCGTTCGTCCCCTCGTCCACGTAGCGGGAGGCGACGACGACGTCGACGTCGCCCTCCCGGAACCGGGCGCCCAGGCGGGCGATGTCCTCGGGCGGATGCTGCAGGTCGCCGTCCATCACCACGCACACGTCCGACCCCGCAGCGGCGAGGCCCGCGATCACGGCGCCGCTGAGCCCGCCGGCGGGCACCTCGCGGTGCATCAACCGGACCGGGATCGGCGCCGAGGCGGCGACCTCCTGGATGACCTGCGGGGTCTCGTCCGTGCTGTCATCGACGAACAGCACGTCGACCGTGAAGTCCGTCGCCGTCCGCGCGACCCGTTCGACGAGCGCAGCCACGTTCGGCGCCTCGTTGAAGGTCGGCACGACGACCGTGACCTGCATGTGCGAGCCTCCGAAGACGGGATCGACCGCTCGGGACCGAACGACATTCCCATCGTGACACGTCGCCACAGCCGTTTCGAGGCGCTGGGCAAGTCCTCAGCATCCTCGGTCCGCCCCCGTCCGGCGGTCCCATAGCCTTGAGGGATGACCACCGAGCAGACCTCCCTCACCGTGTTCGGCGCCGACTGGTGCCGCGACTGCCGCCGCACCAAGGCGCAGCTCGACAGCCTCGGCGTGGCGTACGAGTACGTCGACCTCGAGGCGGACCCGGGCGCCGCCGACGTGGCGAAGGAGATCTCCGGTCGCACGAACATCCCCGTGGTCGTCTACCCCGACGCGACGCACCACGTCGAGCCCAGCAACGCCGACGTCGAGGCGAAGCTGCGCGAGCTCGCGCTCATCTGAGCCGCGCTGCAGGGTTCCGCCAGCAGATCGCGTGGCAGGCGCGGGTCGGGTTGTCGCCGCCCGACGAAGCCTTCTCGCAACGACGCGTCTCGCGTCGGCCGCTCACTAGGCTGGGTCTCCCGCACGAAGGAGCGCACCGTGACCCCAGCCGCGAAGACCGCGCCGGCGCTGCCCGAGGCCGAGCTCGCCTCGATCGAGGCCGACATCGACGCCCTCCGCACCGGCGCGCGGGTGTGGTCGCAGCTGACGACCGGGCAGCGGATCACCCTCTTCGAGCGGGTGCGCGCCTCGGTCGGCGCCGCCGCCGAGGAATGGGCCGACGTCGCCGCGACGAGCAAGGGCCTCGGCCCCGGCCACCCGCTCCGCGGCGAGGAGTGGATGTCGGGCCCGTACGCCGTGCTCGGCGCGCTCGACGGCTACCTGCGCACGCTCCGCCGCCTCGCCCGCGGCGGCAGCCCGCTGGACGGCGTCCGGATGGATGCGGCCCCGGGTGGCCGCATCCGGGCCCACGTGTACCCGGCCACCGGCACCGACCGGATCATGCTCTCCGGGTTCGACGGGGAGATCTGGCTGCGGCCCGGCGTGAGCGAGGCCGATGCCGCACGGACGGCGGGACTCGGGCAGCTCCGCCCGGGGGCCGAGGCGGGGGTCGGGCTCGTGCTCGGCGCGGGGAACATCAGCTCCATCCCGGTGCTCGACGTGCTGTACGAACTCCTCGCCGACAACCGTGTCTCGCTGCTGAAGGTGAACCCCACCCAGGACGCGCTCGTGCCCGTCTTCGAGCGTGCGCTGGCACCGCTCATCGAACCCGGGATGCTGCGCATCGTGCGCGGCGGCGGTGACGTCGGCGCGCATCTGACGGCCAGCGACGCGTTCGAGCACGTGCACATCACCGGTTCCGCCGCGACCTTCGACGCGATCGTGTGGGGTACCGGCGGCGCGGCGACCCGGCGCCGCCGGGAGAACCGGCCGCGGCTGAAGACGCCCATCACGGCCGAACTCGGCGGGGTGTCCCCGATCATCGTGGTGCCCGGCCGCTGGACCGACGCCGACCTACGCTTCCAGGCCGAGCACATCGTGACGATGCGGCTGCACAACAGCGGCCACAACTGCATCGCCGGGCAGGTCGTGCTGCTCTCGGCCGACTGGCCGCAGCG
>JAEZSU010000370.1 GCA_023421635.1 Actinomycetes bacterium
GTGTTCACCGTGCGCGAGTTCGCACGGCTGGCCCAGCACCTTCCGGACGACGAGGCCGCACGCATCGCCGCGTCGGCGGACGACGACCCCGGCGAGCGCCTGCGCGCGCTGCTGATCCAGCTCGCCGCGCTCCGCAGCGAGGTCGAGCCGGCAGCGGATGCGGCCGATGACGACGTCGTCGACCCCTACCGCCGCAGTCGCGCGACGTACGAGCGGATGGCGACCCAGCTGATGCCCGCACTGGGCGAGGTGGCGCGCATCCTCCGCATCGCCGACCCCGCCGCCTGACCCCGACCCGCGCCCGCCTTGCCACGCGTCGGGCCGGAGCGCAACCACCCGGCGTGCCCTCGCGCCACCCGCGTACCGTCGCCGGAAACCCACGAGCGAAGGAGCGAGGATGCGGGCACTCACCTGGCAGGGACGACGCAACGTGAGCGTGGAGACGGTGCCGGACCCGGTGATCGAAGAGCCGACCGACGCGATCGTGCGGATCACCTCGACGGCGATCTGCGGGTCGGACCTGCATCTGTACGAACTGCTCGGCCCGTTCATGGACAAGGGCGACATCCTCGGCCACGAACCGATGGGCATCGTCGAGGAGGTCGGCCCGCGCGTCATGGGCCTGCAGCCCGGCGACCGCGTGGTGGTGCCGTTCAACATCGCATGCGGGTCGTGCTTCATGTGCCGGAACGGGCTGCAGTCGCAGTGCGAGACGACCCAGGTGCGCGAGTACGGCACCGGTGCCGCGCTGTTCGGCTACACGAAGCTGTACGGACAGGTGCCGGGCGGGCAGGCGGAGTACCTGCGCGTGCCGCTCGCCGACTACAACACCGTCAAGGTGGGCACCGACCTGCCGGACGACCGCTACCTCTTCCTCAGCGACATCCTCCCCACCGCGTGGCAAGGGGTGCAGTACGCGCAGGTGCCCGACGGCGGCACGCTCGGTGTGCTCGGACTCGGCCCGGTCGGGCAGTTCGTCGCCCGCATCGGGGCGCACCTGGGCTACCGCGTCATCGCGGTCGACCCGGTGGCGGAGCGCCGCGAGATGGCCGCACGGCACGGGGTGGAGACGTGGGAGGACGTCGACGTCGTGGCACGGATGCTGGATGCCACCGAGGGCCGCGGCGCGGACGCCGTGGTGGACGCGGTGGGGCTCGAGGCGCACGGCAATCCGGTGGTGCGCGCCGCGCACCAGGTGATGGGCCTGATGCCCGACGCGATCGCGCGCCCGCTCATGCAGACGTCGGGGGTCGACCGGCTCGCTGCCCTCTATACCGGGATCGATATGGTCCGGCGCGGCGGCACGGTCTCGCTGAGCGGCGTGTACGTGGGCGACGCCGACATCCTGCCGATGAACACGATGTTCGACAAGCAGATCAGCCTGCGCATGGGCCAGTGCAATGTGAAGCGCTGGATCGGCGACGTGCTGCCGTTCACCGAGGCCGACGGCGACCCGCTGGGCATCGACGACCTGGTCACCCACCACGCGTCGCTCGAGGATGCGCCCGCGCTCTACGAGACGTTCCAGAAGAAGGAGGACGGCTGCGTCAAGGTGGTGCTCCGCCCCGGGGCGTGAGCACGTCCGGAGGGTTTCGGGTTTCTGCCACGATTGGGACTGTCCCGCACCGAAGCGGGTCATTCTCCTACGAAAGCAGAACCCTTATGACCCAGGTAGCTCCTGCCGGCACGACCTATCCCGGAAAGACCCTCGGCATCGTCGGCCTGGTGGTCGCGATCTTCTTCAACGTGATCGGCCTGATCATCTCGGCCGTCGCGCTGTCACAGTCCAAGCGCGCCGGATACAAGAACACCCCTGCCCTCATCGGCCTGATCATCGGGATCGTCCTCACGGCAGCGTCCCTCGTCGTCGCGATCATCATCGCGGTGATGGCGTTCATGTTCGTGGGCGTCGGCGCCACGAGCTGATCGCCGGACGGAAGCGGGCGAGGTGGTTGCTCCCCCCAGAGACCACCTCGCCCGGATCCGCTCACCCGCTCGGGGCGGGGAGCACAGGTTCCCCCCACCCGGTCGGGGCGCACAGGTGCCGCCGCCGGGTGACTCGATGGTAGGAAAACCGCGGATCCGCCTAGGTGGTTCCACCTATGCCGTCGGGGGCAGGTGCAGGCGCAGGGTCGCGCCGCCGTCGGCACCGGGGGCGAGCAGCAGCGACCCGCCGAGCACCTCGGCGCGTCGTCCGAGCCGGGCGAGGCCCGAGGGCGTCGAGTCGGCGGCGGGGCTCGCACCGTCGCTGTCGATCTCGACCGTGAGGCCCGCGGCGTCGGCGCGGGCGTGCACCCGGATCCTCTGGGCGCCACCGTGGCGGAGCGCGTTGGAGATGGCCTCCTCGACGACCCGCACGATCACCACGCGCGCCTCGAGCGAGAGTCCGGATGCGGTGCGTCCGATGATCTCGGTCGCGTCGTCGCGCACGTCCACCCAGGCGGGGAGGCGGGCGAGCAGGGTGCGGATCGCCGCATCCGCGCCGCGGGCGAGGTCCACCGGGTAGAGCCTGGCACTGAGAGCGCGCAGCTCACCCTCGCGGAGGGTGCCGAGCTGTCCTGCGATGCGGCGCAGCTCCTCACCGGTCGAGGTCTCCCCCGCGACGCCGAGCGCGTCGACCGTGCGCGTCCCGTCACGTGCGTCGAGTGCGCCGGCGAGGTGGCGCAGCTGCGCCTCGAGCACCACGAACACGCCCTGCACGCTGCCGTGGATGGTCTCGGCGATCTCGCGCCGGACCCGCAGCTCCTCGTCCTGCAGTTGCCGCAGCAGGTGCACCGAGCGTTCCTGGGCGGCCAGCTGCATCCGTTCCCCGGCACGGGCCCGGTTCCACAGCGTGACGAAGACGAGGCCGACCGCCTGCGTCAGCGAGAGCACGGCGGACGTGGCTGCCACCTCGACCATGAGCGGCCCGAGCCCGCTGCGCACCGTCACGTAGACACCCACCGCGAGCTGCAGCGCGGCGCGGAGCAGCGCCGCCGCGAGCGCGATTCCGATGACGGCGACGATCCGGCCGAGGATGCGGTACCGCTCGGGGCGGACGAGCCAGACCCCCAGCACGAGGGCGAGGGCGACCGAGACGTTCACGCCGATGCGCACCGCGAGCTCGAGCGCCGGGAGCGGGGTCGCACCGCTGAGCGCATGGGAGAAGACGCCGAGCACGACGACCGACTGCACGCTGGTGAACACGGCGATCGCGACGGCGAGCACCAGCACGACGGTGACCATGATCCGCCGGTCGGTCCTGGCGTCCGCGATGGATGCGGCGGCGGTCACCATGGCGCGGGGGCGGTGTAGTTCAGGTAGGCGCGGACGGCTTCGACGCGGGGGTTGCGGTCCTGGTGCGCCTGGATGCCGAGACCGGCGTAGACGGCGTTCAGATGCGCGTCGATGGAGCGCGGCGACAGCCCGAGCTCCTCCGCGATGGCGACGTTCGTGTAGCCCTCGGCGACGAGACCGAGCACCTCCCGCTGCCGGGCGCTCAGCGAGGCGAGGGGGCTCTGCGCACGGACCTCGCGGCGGGCGCGGATGGCCGGGTCGAGGACGGTGCGGCCCTCGGCGACGGCGCGGATGGCCCACAGCAGTGCGGCGGCCGAGAGCGACGACGTCTTGGAGAGGTAGCCCCAGCCGTGCGCCTCGGGCTGCGGGATGTCGAGCAGCACGTGGGTCGAGTCCGAGGCCGAGAGCAGCAGGGCGCCGATCCGCGGGTTCCGCTGGCGGAGGCGCCGGCCGAGGCTGAGGCCGTCGCCGTCGCCGAGCCGGAGGTCGAGCAGTGCGACGTCGATCGTGCGGGCGTCGAGGGATGCGGCGGCGGCGACGCTCTCGTACTCGCCGGCGACGCGCAGCCCGTCGGCCGAGGAGATGAGCATCGACAGCATCTGCCGATACAGCGGCTGGTCTTCGACGATCGCAACGCTGAGCTCGCGGGAGGCTGGCGACACTGACATTTCCGCTCCATCATGGCAGTCCTCCCAGGTCGTTCTGCGCAGTCGGAGCGCGCTCGGACGGCGGCGCGGTGAGTGCGAGCAGATGGAACTGTGAGTTGACCGGCCCGAAACACCTCCTGTGGCAGGATGAACCCACCTGATCTGAGAGGCGT